>NZ_CP014277.1 GCF_001578105.1 Martelella sp. AD-3
CCGTCGTCGAATGATTATGGACAGAATGGGGTCTGGCTATCAGGAGAGATTGGCTCGTCTGATGTGTTGATTTAAGCCGCGTTTGCGTGGTGTTGCAAGCGTCGGTTTTGAATGGTCTGTGCTTGATCCTCTTTCGCTGTTTCAGGATTTCGTCTCCTCTGCCGAAGTAGACATCCGCCGGTGTGAGGTTGCCGAGGCTCTCGTGGTATCGGCGATTGTTGTAATGGTCGATGAATGCGCCGATCTGCGCTTCAAGGTCTTCGGGGAAGAAGTAATTCTCGAGCAGGATCCGGTTTTTCAGCGTCTGGTGCCAGCGCTCGATCTTGCCTTGGGTCTGCGGATGACCGGGCGCGCCGTGAAGCTGCTCCATCTTCCTGTCCTTCAGCCAGTCCGCCAGGTCTTCGGCGATGTAGCATCCGCCATTATCCGACAGAAGCCGCGGTTTGTGCTCCACCTTGACGCTGTCGCAGCCGGATGCAGAAAGCGCAATGTTCAGCGTGTCGGTTACATCACCCACCTTCATGTTCGTGCACAGTTTCCATCCCACGATATATCGGGAAAAGTCATCGAGGATGGTGGACAGATACAACCAGCCCCAGCCGATCACCTTCAGATAGGTGAAATCGGTTTGCCACATCTCATTGGGGCGAACGGTCTTGTCCCTGAATTCATTGTCCGCCTTGACGACAATGAAGGCTGGCGAGGTGATCAGATCGTGCGCCTTGAGCAGGCGATAGACGGACGCCTCTGATACGAAATAGCTTTTTGTGTCGGTGAAGGTCACCGCCAGTTCGCGCGGGGAGAGCTCCGGCTCTTCAAGCGCCAGCTCTATCACCTCGTCCCTGATAGTATCGGGAATGCGGTTCCATACCCGTGACGGGGCGGATGAGCGGTCCTCCAGCCCCTCAACGCCAAAGCGCTGGAAACGGTCATACCAGCGGTAAAAGGTCTGGCGGGGAATGGCGAGCTGCTCCAGTGTCTTCTTCACCGGCAGGTGCGATTGCTCGACCAGCCGGATGATTTCCAACTTCTCGGATGCGGGGTATCTCATTCTTCTGCGTCCCCATCCCCGATCATGCTTTTTTTGAGCAGGCGCAGCTCCAGCGTCTGCTCGGCCACGACCTCTTTCAGATCGCGTGTTTCCCGACGTAATGCCTTCACCTCATCCGTCGTTGCGGCCCGAGCCGTATCGCCGGCCAGGCGCCGCTTGCCGGCCTCGAGAAATTCCTTCGACCAAGTGTAATACATGCTTTCGGCGATACCCTCGCGGCGGCAGAGCGCGGCGATACTGTCTTCGCCGCGCAGGCCTTCCAGCACAATGCGGATCTTTTCCTCGGCCGAATAGGATTTGCGTGTGGCCCGGCGGATATCCTTGATCGCCTTGTCTGCCGTCGGCTTCTGCTGCCCGGATTTCTGTCTCATCTTCGCTTCCTTTGCGTGCGCTATGATGAGCCAAAACCCTCCCTTATCCGTTAAGCCAGATCTGTCTCAAAGGCGTTGAGACGGAACAGTCGCTATGCTAAGGCTCCTGCGGCTGCATTTGATCGCTGTCCGGACCTGTCGCAAATTCCCGCGATCCTGGCCGATCCGATGCGTAGTGTCGAGCCATTGTGACAAGCTTTATCGCAAAGCCCCTTCGGATGTCCGCTTCGCCCCTCCCTCCAACGACCGCAAGAAGGCCCCAACCTCCGAGCGGCTGCACAGCCTCAACTTCTGCAACGGATGCTCCTCAAAAAAGCGCTCGTGGGCATCGAAGGAATTCAGGTGGTTCTTCCGAAGACGGTAGCCGCGCGTATATTCCAACAGTTCCTCGAACTGCTCCTCAGTTCCATCACCCGTTTGGCCTCGTTGCAGGAGGTTGGAAATGCACTCATCGTCGGAGATATCGAGCCAAATCAGCGTTGTCACACGTGGAAGCACTTGCCGGATGATCGAACCGTAAATGCCCTCCATGACCCAAGAACTGCTGTCCACAGCTCGGGCCACCAATCGGTCACGCTCGTCGCGCGGACGCTCGCCGGCAAAATTCGGCATCCAATGGAAGTCGTCAAGGTGATGGGCTGAGTATTGCAGCCCGTGGGCCAGCTGGGTGGCCAGCCACGTCTTGCCACTTCCGCCGTTCCCCATGATGAAAATTCTGTCCATCAGCCGTCTCATGTTCTCGTGTGTCGATCCATTGCGATAAAGATTGCACATCGGTCATCTCCGGATGAACGGCATCTAAGACAGGCAAGATAAGGCGGATCTATCCGAACTGGAACCTTCGTCCTGATGCCAAAAAAGATAGAGGCATGTGTGAGCCCGGTGAGCGGGCTCAAAAGGAAGAGAAAGTTGTTCCGGCCTGCTCGAAAAAAGGAGCATGAGCGTGACCAGAGAAAACACCGGACCCGATATCTATCAACTCGTTACTGATAGGATTATCCAGGCAATCGAGGCAGGTACTCCGCCCTGGCAGAAGCCGTGGACGGGTGGCGCCGGCTTTGCGGGCTTCCCGCGCCGCTCAAACGGGGAGTTCTATAAAGGCATCAATGTTGTCATCCTGTTGTGCATCGCTGCCGAAAATGGATACAGATCGAGCTATTGGCTGACCTACAAACAGGCAAAGGTCATGGACGCCCAGGTTCGCCGAGGTGAGAAGTCCGCTCCCGTTGTCAAATACGGCACGTTCGAAGTCGATGACCCCGATAGAGGCGAAACTGTCGTCCGGCCATATGCGCGTGGCTATCGCGTATTTAATGCCGATCAGATCGACGGTCTGCCGAATTACTTTTACGGCGCTGACCCGGACGAACCGCGCGATCTCGGCACAGAACCCAATGTGGAGCTGGATCGGTTCTTCGCCGCGACCGGTATCGAGATACGAACGACTGATGAACCTCAGGCGTTCTATCATCTTCTCGATGACTATGTGCACATGCCACCAATCGCAACGTTTCACTCAGCCAGCGGATACTATGCCAGTCTCGCTCATGAAATGATTCACGCGACCAGTCATAAACGCCGGCTTGATCGCGATCAGAGATTTACCCGCAAATCAGAGTTGGCCTTTGAGGAGCTTTGTGCCGAGATCGGTTCCGCCATGCTTTGCGTTTCACTCGGGCTGGTCCCTGATTTCGAACAGTCTGCGGCATATGTCGAGAGCTGGCTGCGATCACTGAAGGACGACAAGAAATTCATTTTCCGGGCCGCCAGCGAGGCGCAGAAGGCGGTCGATTGGATGCATGCGCAGCGGGCACAGAATGAGGACGAAGGCGAAACCTCCATCGGAAGCATTGCGGCTTGATCGCTTGACGCCTGAGAAGACAGTACGGTTCAGCCGTACTGTCTTCTTGTAAAAGGTACGGATAGCCCGTATATAAAGCGCATGCATACAGTTATCGAAACGCCCGCTTATCTGGCATCGGCCAAGGACGAAAATGTGTCCCGCGAGGAATTGTCCGCGATCATCGATCATTTCGCCCAGGACCCCGACGCCGGCGACATAATACCGGGAACGGGCGGGGCTAGAAAACTCAGGTTTGCGCGGCCAGGGATGGGAAAGCGCGGCGGATATCGGATTATCACATTTTATGCAGACGCTGATATTCCCGTTTTTTGCTCGACATCTACAGCAAGTCGTCTCAGGCGAATTTGAGCAAAGCGGACCGGAACGAAATGAGGGCGATTTTATCGGCACTGCCTGATGAATTTCGCAAGCAGGCAGGAAGAAGGAGCACGAAGAAATGAGCAAAGCAGGTTCGAGAATGTTGGAAGGCGCGCGGCAGGCCCTTGCTTATGCCTCCGGTGAAGCCGATGCTGCGGATTATGGTATCCATATTCCTGAAAAGGTTGATGTTAAAGCGATCCGCAAGCGACAGAACCTTTCGCAGAAAGTCTTTGCGGCCCGCTTCGGCCTTTCAGTCGGACGGCTGCGCGATTGGGAACAGGGGCGCTCGGAGGTTGACCCCTCGTCGCGGGTGCTTCTGACTGTGATTGATCGTGAACCCGCCGCCGTCGAACGGGCTTTGCAGAGGCATTGACCCGCGCGCCTTGCCCGGAATTTTCCGTGGATCAAACGGGCTTCGCCGCCGCGCGAAGCCCGTTTTTTGTTACGGCACCTGCCTCGAACAGGGGTTTCGCCAAAGTGGGGGCCTTGGCTGCGAAATGTCCGCAACGACACTTATGCAACATACGAAAGAACAAAAAACAACCAAAACGTTGATTTTGCGAGCTGTGTCGGTTTCACTGATCGATAGAGCAAGAGTTCAGCGAAGCCCGGTTGCCGGGCTTCCAAAAGGAGAGAAAGTCTTTCCTCCCGGCCGATACCGGAGAACAACAATGACCTCGAACGACATCAAGATCATCCCCGTCAGGCAGCTCGCGCTCAGCCCGCTCAACGTTCGCAAGACCGAGGCCGGCCCGGCCGCCGATGCGGAGCTGAAAGCCTCGATTAAGGCCGACGGCGGCATCAAGCAAAACCTGCTCGTCTATCCCGCAGGCAAGAACAAGTTCCTGGTCCATGGAGGCGGTCGCCGGCTGAAGCAGCTGCAGGCGCTGATCGAAGAAGGCGCGCTGCCGGGCGACACGGCCGTGCCCTGCAAGGTCGAGACCGAAGAGCAGGCTATCATCAGCTCGACCACGGAAAACGTCGTGCGTGCCAATATGCACCCCGCCGACCAGTATGAGGCCTTCGCGGCGATGATCGAAAAGGGCTATAAGGCCACCGAAATCGCCAATCAGTTCGGCGTGACCGAAAACCTCGTGCAGCGCCGCCTCAAACTGGCCGAGGTCGATCCGGTTCTTCTCACGGCTTTCCGCAACGACGAGCTCTCCCTGGATGCGCTGACGGCGTTCACGATCTGCAAGGACCGGAGCCGTCAGGTCGAGATCTTCGAGCAGCTCAAGTCTATCTATCACGGCATCAACGCCTATCAGGTTCGCCACCTGGCTACGGAGGACGAAGTGTCGGCGAGCGATAATGTCGCCCAATTTGTCGGCGTCGATGCTTATACGGCCGCCGGTGGAACGGTACGCAGGGATCTGTTTTCCGAAGCGGACGATGTTGTTCTCGAAGATGTTGCATTGTTGCATCGTCTGGCGACCGAGGCATTGAACGCGGAGGCGGAGAAGCTGACGGGAAAGTGGAAATGGGTCGATGTGCATCTCTCGGTCACCTATGACCAATATATGCGCTATGGTCGCGAATACCCCCTCCCCGTCGAGCCGGCCCCTGAGGATCAGGCCAAGCTCGATGCCTTGAACGGCGAGATCGAGCAGATGGAGGAGATCGGCGAGGAGGCCTGGACCGACGAGGTGCAGGCGCGCTGGGATCAACTCCATAACGATCTGGAGGCGCTATCCGCAGACGTGAAGCGGTCGGAATACACCGATGAACAGCGCGCCCGGGCAGGCTGCGTTGTGTCCATCGATCATCGCGGAGCGTTGAGGGTTGAGACCGGTCTGGTGCATCCGGACGACAAGCGGCAGCAGGTTCGCTCTGGCGGCTCTGAAACGATGTCGGCCGAAGAAAAACGCAAGGAGGCTGGCGTGTCGAATTCGCTTTCGGCGGATCTGCGTGCGATCCGGCATCAGAACCTGCAGGCCCACCTTGCCAGCGACTATCAAACTGCCTTCGACGCGATGCTCTATTCGATGATCGTCCGCCTGCCCATCGCCTATGCCGCCGCGCCGATCGATATCTCGATGCGTCAGGCGGAGGTCTTTAAGAGCCGTGAATATCTGGAGGATACGGTCGCGGCTGCCATGCTTGAGGAAATCAAGAACACGCTCGACCTGTCGTGGATCTCGCTCGAGAGTCCGCAGGATTTCATCACGATGTCGGCGCTGCCGATGGAAAAGAAGCAGGCGCTGTTCGCCTGGGCGACGGCGCAGGCTGTTCAGCAGCAATTGGCCAACGACGACCATAGCTCGCCGGTTCTTGAGGAGATCGGCCGCCGTTGCAGCACTGATGTTGCATATTGCTGGCGTCCGGACGCGAAAAACTACTGGTCGCGCGTGCCGAAAAAGCATGCCCTTTCCGTCGCCGCGGAGGTTATCGGTCAGAAATGGGCTGATGAGCGCCGCGACTTCAAGAAGGATGCGCTGGCCGCCTCGATGGAGACAGCTTTCCGGGAGGGGGCTGACGAACGGGTCGGCATCGATCCGGAAACGGCCAAGCGCACCGCGCGCTGGCTGCCCGAGGGCATGGCCTTCGAGAGCTCTGATGAGCAGCCGCAGGGCGAGGTCGAAAACCCGGAACCCGATGTGCTGCCGGCGTTCCTGAAAGCCGCCGCTGAATAGATTCCATCACCACCAGGTCTCCGGGGGACGGTCGCTCTCAAGTTAGAGGGCGGCCGTCTTTTCCGTGAACGGAAAACAAGAGCGAGAAAGTTGTTTTCTCCGCCGTTCGATACGGAGACAAAACCCATGCGAGCTTACAGACCGAAACGAGAAGACTTCATTCCCGAAGGTGCTGACGTGCGTTCCGATCCGGAATCCGATGCCGTCGCCTATCTGTTCGAAAACCGCGGCAGGCTCTGCGCCAAGTTGTTCGTCGGCAAGCGTGCCCGCCCCGACTGGCATTACTGGTTCAAAAGTCCGGAAGCGCGCGAGAAGCGGATCCAAGAGGGCTTCCAGGACCGCCGAAGGATGCTTGCCAGCAGGACGCGCTATCGGCCGTCCAATGCCGGCATCGAGATCGGCCATATCTTCGTTGCATCCTGGGGCTATGATCAGACGAACGTCGATTTCTGGCAGGTCACAAAGGTCATCGGCAAATCCATGGCCGAGGTCCGGCCGATCGGATCGCTCGACGCGTCGAGTGAAAACGAGGCGCCGTTGACCGAGCATGTCGTTCCATATGCCGATCACTTCATCGGTCCTGCCCGGCGCGTCAGAATCTCCAATAGTGGCTTCAGCCCGGAATCCTTCATTCATGCCCGTTTGTGGGATGGAAAGCCGTGCTATGCTTCGCACTACGCTTGAAATCTCAGATCCGGCCTAGTATATGCGTCTGTATATACAACATTTTGACAGGAGGTTATCATGCCCCAGCCCCAAGCGTCCGAAGCACGTGAAGCCAAGTTGTTTCGCAACAACAAGAGTCAGGCGGTTCGTATCCCGGCCGATTTCGAACTTCCGGGCGACCGTGTGCTGATACATCGGGAGGGAAGCCGACTTGTGATCGAACCTGCCCCAAACAAAAATCTTCTGGACATTCTGGCGCGACTGAAGCCGCTCGGCCCTGATGACCAGCTTCCCGACGTCGATGAGACCCTGCTGCCAGCAAGGAAAATCGACCTTTGAGCCGCCTTTACATGCTCGACACGAATATCGTGTCGGATCTCGCGCGTAATCCGGCCGGCGCCGTCGTCGGCCATATCGCTGATGTCGGGCAGGATACGATCTGCGTCAGCATTATCACCGCGGCTGAGCTATGCTATGGCTGCGAACGCAAGGGATCTGCCAAGCTGACAGCCCAGGTCGAGGCCATTCTTGGCGGCATGCAAATACTCGCATTGGGTGCGCCAGCACATGCCCGGTACGGCCGCATCAGAGCAGGCCTCGAAGCAGCCGGTACGCCGATCGGTCCAAATGACCTGCTGATTGCAGCCCATGCCTTGGCTGTCGATGCTGTGCTGGTAACAGCCAATACGCGCGAATTCCTTCGGGTGCCCGGTCTCCAGGTTGAAAACTGGCTGGACTGACAGCCCGTTCTTTGGCGCCGCCTCAATGTTCGAGGGCGGCGCTTTCGCCGTGTATCTGAACAAGGAGCACGGCATGTTTGAACTGCACCGCGAAACAGTCAATGACAAGACACTCCGGATCATTCCCGACCCCGATCCGATGAACCCGCGTGTCGAGTGCGACACGCTGGGCACGATGACCTGCTGGCATCACCGCTATAACCTTGGAGACAAGCACAGCTATCGCAACAATCAGGAGCTGTTCATCGCTCTTGCCGATTATGACGATGAAGCGCCTTTCGATCTGAAAGCGATCGAAAAGCGCGCTCTGCGTAACGCGATCTTCCTGCCGCTCTACCTCTATGATCATAGCGGCCTGACGATGAACACCACTGGTTTTTCCTGCCCGTGGGACAGCGGCCAGGTCGGATACGTTTTCGTCACGATCGACGGCGCCAGGACTGAATTCAGCGCCAAGCGGCTATCCTCAAAAATGCGCGAGCGCGCGCTCGACATTTTGCGGGCGGAAGTGGATGTCTACGATGCCTATCTTCGCGGAGACTTTTGCGGCTTTGAGATTTTGGGCGACGCCGACGATGTTATCGATTCATGCTGGGGGTTTTCAACAATGGCTGACTGCCTGACGGAAGCGCGTAGCGTGCTTGCCGCATAGGCATCGGCCCAGATCGACAAGTCAAAAGCCGTCCGAACAACCGGGCGGCTTTTTCTATGTTGCGGTTTGCCTTCGAAGCCAAAAGCAAGAGGGGGACCGGGAAGGTTTGAACCTTCCCAGGACAGAGAAAGGGGAGGTCTCAACCGTCAACCAAGCCGGAGATCCCCATGACCATCGTCGAAGCCGTTACGACCGGAACCCCCGTCACCGATGATCCTGCCGCCATTTTGAACGCAGCCAGGATCTTGTTGCCGATCCTCGAAAGCGGGACCAGCATCTCGTCATCTGCGTTGCGAGACGCCATGGAGCGAGCATCAGGCGGTTCCGATACGGACGGAACCTGGCTGTGGAAGCACGCCTATGAGGCCGCCGAATGCGCCCAGGTTCTGTTCCTGCAAAAATACGGCGCCACCATGTGCAAGCAGGCGAAGACGCCGCAGCAACTGGTGACGATGTTCGAGACCATCGCCAGCCTGTCGCCGAGCCAGACGAACCGTTCCGATGAATCTCAGGCCCTTCAGCAATTTTCCACTCCCCTGCCCCTGGCGTTCGCCGCCGCGCGTGCGGCGGCGATCACCGCCGCCGACCTTGTTCTCGAACCATCGGCCGGCACGGGACTTTTGGCTGCTTTCGCCGCCATGGCCGGCGCAGACCTACATCTCAACGAGATTTCGCAAACGCGCGCTGCCTTGCTGACTGAGCTGTTCGCCGGATCAGACGTTACCCGCCATGATGCCGGCACAATCCATGACCGGCTCAACCCGTCGGTCGATCCGTCGGTCATTCTCATGAACCCGCCCTTTTCGGCCGCCCCGGGCGTCACTCGCCGTTACAGGGCCGCGACCGCGCATCATTTGCGCTCTGCCCTCGCCCGACTTCGCCCTGGCGGCCGCCTTGTGTTGATTTCCGGCGCTTCCTTTACGGCGCAGTCGCATTCGTGGCGCTCGTTTTTCGACGACCTGCAGCAAGCGGCTTCAGTTGTCTTCACCGCTTCGATTTCGGGCAAAGCCTATGCCCGGCATGGCACGACCGTCGAAACGCGCCTGACCGTGTTCGACAAGGTGCCGCAGTCGGTCGAACCGCTGGAGTTCGCGCGCTGCGAAACCGCGGGCGAGCTGCTGGACATTGTGGTTGAGCACTGCCCTGCCCGGTTGGCAACGACGACTTCCTCGACAACGCCGCATCCTGCTCCGCCCGCAGCTGCCTTGGCACAGATTCGCGCCAAGGCACGCGCGACCGCTAAAACCTCGACAGCGCATCCCCTGGACAACGCCGAGATCTGCGACGTTGCCTATCAGGCCCGCGACGACATGAGCGCGGGCGGTCAGGGCTCGGATGAAATCTATGAGCCCTACGAGGTTCAGACGATCGCGATTGATCACGCCAAGCCGCATCCCGGCGAACTGGTCCAGTCGGCCGCCATGGCGTCCGTACAGGCCCCGCTTCCTTCTTATCGGCCCCGCCTTCCAGCGCAGCTGATAGCCGATGGCGTCTTGTCAGCCCCTCAGCTCGAAACCGTGATCTATGCCGGCGAGGCCCACGAGACGTTTCTGAAAGGCACTTACGATGTGGTCGATGACTTTGCGTCGATCCAGCCCGCAAAGGCCGAAGCCAGCGCCTTTTCTGTCGAAGCGCTGCCGGAGGACGCCTCGAAGACCGTCCTGAAAAGTACACGGTTCCGGCGCGGTTTCTTTCTCGGTGATGGCACCGGTTGCGGTAAGGGTCGACAGGTTGCCGCCGTTATCCTCGACAACTGGCTGAAGGGCCGTCGCAAGGCCCTTTGGATTTCCCGCAGCGACAAGCTGATCGAGGATGCCCGGCGCGATTGGCAGGCGCTCGGTGGCGCGCCCGCCGATATTATCCCGATCTCGAGCTTTCCCCAGGGGCGGCCAATCCCGGAGCAGCCGGGCATTCTGTTCGTGACCTATGCCACGCTGCGCAGCCAGGCCAGGCAGGACAAGAAAAGCCGCCTTGCTCAGATCCTCGACTGGATCGGTCATGACTTCGATGGCGTCATCGCGTTCGATGAGGCCCATGCAATGGCCAATGCCATTAGCGCCAAAGGCGAGCGCGGCGAACGCAAGCCATCGGAGCAGGGTCGCGTCGGGCTTCTCCTGCAGAATGCCGTTCCGAGCGCGCGCGTGCTCTATGTGTCGGCGACCGGAGCCACAACGGTCAGCAATCTGGCCTATGCCTCACGGCTCGGCCTTTGGCAGACCGGCGACTTTCCGTTCAGCACGCGGGCCGATTTCATCGCCTCCATGGAAGACGGCGGGATCGCCGCCATGGAGGTGATTTCACGCGACCTGAAGGCGCTTGGCCTCTATACGGCTCGCCTGCTTTCGTTCAAGGATGTCGAGTATGAGATGCTCGTACATGAGCTGACCGAGGCACAGACCGAGATCTATGACGCCTATGCCAACGCGTATCAGATCATTCACCAGAACCTTGAGAAGGCGCTGGAAGCCGTCGGTATCACGGCGGACGGAGCAACGCTTAATCCGCGCGCCAAAAGCGCCGCGCGATCGGCGTTCGAGGGCAACAAACAGCGGTTCTTCAACCATCTGATCACCGCGATGAAATGCCCTTCGGTGTTGCGGGCGATCCAGGCGGACATCGATGATGGTCATGCGCCCGTCGTCCAGATCGTCTCGACCGGCGAGGCGCTGATGGAGCGCCGTATCGCGGAAATCCCGCCATCGGAGTGGAACGACCTCAATGTAGACGTGACGCCCCGCGAATATGTGCTGGACTATCTCAACAGCTCCTTTCCGACCCAGCTATTCGAAGCCTTCGAGGACGAGAACGGGGAACTGCGCTCCCGCCCGGTTCACGATGCAAACGGCAATCCGGTTGTCAGCCGGGAAGCGCTCGAAGCGCGTGATGAGCTCATCGAGCATCTTGGCGCCTTGCCTCCCGTTCAGTCGGCGCTTGACCAGATCATTTGCCATTTCGGGACCGAACAGGTGGCCGAAATCACCGGCCGCTCGCGCCGGATCGTCAAGACGCGCGACGGGCGCATGAAACTGGAGCGCCGTCCGGCATCGTCGAACTACTCCGAAACCGATGCGTTCATGGGCGACAGCAAGAAAATACTGGCATTCTCGGACGCCGGCGGGACCGGCCGTTCATATCATGCCGATCTTGCAGCGACGAATAGGCGCAAGCGTGTCCATTATCTGCTTGAAGCCGGATGGCGCGCGGATGCGGCCATTCAGGGGCTTGGACGCACGCACAGGACCAATCAGGCGCAACCGCCCTTGTTCCGCCCCTGTGCGACCAATGTGAAAGGCGAGAAGCGGTTCCTGTCCACGATCGCACGTCGCCTCGACAGTCTTGGCGCCATCACCAAAGGTCAGCGCCAGACTGGCGGTCAAAATATGTTCCGACCGGAAGACAATCTGGAGAGCGACTACGCCCGCGCTGCATTGCGCCGGTTCTTCAGCCAGCTCTATGCTGGCAAGATTCCGTCGTGCTCGCTGACGAAGTTCGAGGAGGTGACCGGTCTGGCGCTGACCGATCATGACGGGTCGCTACGCGAAACCCTGCCCCCGATCAGCCAGTTTCTCAATCGCTGCCTGGCGCTCACGATTGCTATGCAGAACACGGTGTTTGAAGCATTCACCCAAATCCTCGACGGGATCGTCGAAGAGGCGATTGAGGCTGGCACCTATGAGGTCGGCCTTGAGACGCTCACGGGTGAACGCTTCATGGTCAAAAAGCGCGTGCCGATCTACGAACACGGTCACAGCAAGACCGACATCCTGACGATCGAGAGGCTGACCCGCAACAAACCGATGACGCTCGACGATGCGCGCCGGTTCATGGAGCGTCAGCCTGACGCCCAAACCTATCTCGACAAGAAGACCGGCGACGCTGCCATTGTTATCCCATCGGCGACCTGGTTCACCGAAGCGGGCGATCCGATCCGGCGTGTGCAGTTGATCCAGCCGATGTTTAAAAAGGCGATGCACCGATCGAGGCTGGCGGATTCCAGCTGGAAGCCCGTCGAGCGCGCTGCGTTCGAAAGGGCATGGGCAACCAAGGTCGAGAGCATCCCGCAATTCGACACATCGACGATCACGATTGTGGCCGGCCTTCTGCTGCCAATCTGGCAGCACCTTCCACAGTCCAACACGCAGGTCTACCGCCTCATTGCCGAGGACGGAGAGCGTGTTCTCGGCCGCATGCTGACCCATATCGATGCGGTCAATCTCGCGGCTCAGCTTGGCGTTTCGGATGCCATCAAGCTTGATCCCGAGGAGGTGCTGCAAGCCCTCCTCATTGGCAATGCCCAATTCACATTGTCCAATAAAATCAAGCTTCGGAGGTCGAAAGTGATGGATCGCCACCGCATCGAGATGCTAGACTTCAAACCGGGGGATGTGAAAGCTTTCAAGGCGCTTGGCTGCTACACGGAGACCATCGCATGGAAGACACGCCTTTTCGTTCCGGACGACGAAAGCGTTCTCGCAAAAGTGCTGGAAGGCACGAAGATCGTCGCAGTCAGGGAGAGGTGGACATGATTTCTGCCTCCCAACTTTCCGATCAGCTCGCTGCGCGAACCGAACAGTTCTGCCGTACCTATCTGCCCGCCGGTCGGCGGGCGGGCAACTATTGGCAGGTGGGGAACAAGTACGGTGACCCCGGTAGATCCATGGCCGTGCGTCTTCAAGACGCCGGCACGCGCAGAGCTGGCAAGTGGGCCGATCGTGCGACCCATGAATATGGTGATCTTCTCGATCTGCTGGAGAGTATCGTCGGGGCAGGCAGTTTTTCCGAAACCTGCAAGGAAGCCCGCCGTTTCCTGAATCTCCCGGAGGTGTCGGCTGATCTTGGGCGAGCCGGGAACGATCAAGAGAAGCCACCCTCCAATTTCGATCAGGTCGAATCCGGCCGAAAGCTCTTCTCCTACGGCAAACTGTTCAAGGATACGCCCGTAGAGCGCTATCTGCGCGGGCGAGATATCAGCCGCTTCGGGCCAGCCCTCAAGTATCATCCCCGCGTTTTCTTCCGCGATGAGGACGGTCAGTCCCGGCAGTTGCCTGCCATGCTGGCGGCCGTGACGGATAATGACGGCGTGGTCATGGCATGTGCGCGGACCTGGCTCGATCTGAAAAACAACTCTGTCGCGCGCATCGCCGAACCCAAGCGGGTTTCGGGCCAGCTCTACGGCAACGCCGTGCGGTTTCACTCAAGCAAGGCGGGCGGTGACATCATCGCCGGAGAAGGCATTGAAACAGTGCTGTCCATCGGCTCGGTGTATCCGGGCGCGGAGCTGGCAGCCTGTCTGACGGCAACGCATCTGTCTCTGTTCGATCCGCCATCGAGCTGCACGCGGCTGTTCATCGGCCGCGACAACGATGATGCCGGCGAACTGGCAAACCGCCAGTTGCGCAGCCGGGCCGAAGAACGAGGCATCGAGGTGGTCGATCTTGTGCCGACGCTCGACGACTTCAACGACGATCTGCGGAAGTTCGGCAGGCAGATCCTGCGGGAAAACCTCAACCGGCAGATCATGGCGGCGATCACCAGGCCGGTACCATGGGCCAGTCTGCGCATGCCATAACGGTTGGCCGGCGTGCGGTCTCGCCTGACAAGTCGTTTTCCGTAGCGGCTTGTATGGCTTTGGCGATGAACCGAAAGCCGACCGCAAAGGCGGCTGGCAGGACAAAGGACAACCCCGCCTCTCAACAAAAGCGGTTTCCACCTTCGGTGGACCCTCCCCTTTTCTTTTCGGTTGGGGTCCAGCGCTTGCGCTCGGCCCTACGGGTGTCAGCCCTGCCCTTTCGGTTCTTTTATCGCCCCATACAAACCGCAAGGAAAACGAGAGGACGAACCGATGAACGCCTACACAACCGAAGTTCAGCAGCCGCAGAGCCCGACCGCGCACCTCCTCCAAGAAATCGCCCTCTTTGGCTACCGCCCGAACGGCGATGAGCACGACTACCGCCCTCTTCCCAACGCAGAGACTGTTGAGATCGGTGTCGCCGGCATATTCGAAAGCCTCGAAACCATGTTCACCAACACCCGGCTGGAAGACGAACTGTCCGAGGTGCTGTGGGCCGTCGCCAATGTGTTTCACCGCCGTCTGACCCGAGCGCAGAAGAAGCTCGATGACAATGAAGCCGAACAGCGAAGCTTGATCGCTGTGCAGGATGGCAGTGAGATCAGCAGCGTCGAACTGGAAAGGAAAGCTGCCGAAGGGGATACGCTGACTGAAATGCGCAATGCCTTCGAGGCGATGCGAGATCTTGCCGCGGATCACTATAGGGTAAGCGTCGGCTGTGAATGGCTACCGCGCACTGGTTCAAAGACCTCGTTCAATGGGCTTACCGCAGCGGTTATCGACAGTCGCGACTATCTCGCCAGGAAGCGCCACGAAGAGAAGGAAATCTATTGCCCGACCGGCACCAAGATCGCGTTCACGGGCGGCGCCGACTATCAGGACCACGAGACCATCTTCCATGCTCTCGACCAGACGCACAAAAAGTACCCGGATATGGTTCTGATCCACGGCGGTTCGCCCAAGGGGGCCGAGCTCATCGCCGCCAAATGGGCAGAACTTCGCAAGGTGGCGCAGGTGGTTTGCAAGCCCGACTGGACCGCGCACCGCAACAAGTCCGCGCCCTTCAAGCGCAACGACAAGATTGTCGAAATGATGCCCAAGGGGATGATCGTCACGCCCGGTAATGGCATCAACCAGAACCTGGCCGACAAGGCACGCAAGGCAGGTATTCCGCTCATGAAGGTCGGCTTCTAGGCCGATCTTCATCCCCTGAAGCAAAGGGCCAACGCCGAAGCGCCGGCCCTGGATTTGGCTGTCTAATCGCGCCAGAAGATCACTGACATGAGCTTGTCATCGATCTCGCCCGGATACTTGCCAAGATTTGCCCGCACAGTGCGTCCCGGCATATGCACCGACATCTGAAAGTACTCCTGACCCTGTTCGTTCTTACGCCGCCAAACTGCCCCGATCTCCACCTCCCGGTCTTTCGGGGTTTTGCCGTAAACGCGATATGCAGGTGAGCCTTCATTGTTGTTGTCAAGTTTGACGCCGCGAATGTCTTCGTCAAACTCAAGCGATGCGATATTGCCTTCGAATGTTTCCCGCGTTGCGTCAAACTGCACGTAGTTCAAGCGCTCCATATTCTTCATTTCTTGCTCCGTCGATTGCGTTGTTTTCAACGGTCCGCCATGGGCAAGGCATCCATTCCTTTTCCCTGGAAAACCAAGTTTTCCGGGGGCAAAGGAGGGAGGGCGCTGCCCGCCCGACGGCTTTTTCATTCACTGTCATGACACATCTGTTGAGGTGGTGCGGCCGCAGGCGAAGCCGAGGCACGGTTCAACAGATGTCATCTGCCTTGCAGATGCTTGGTCATTGACAGCGAAGGGAAAAGATGGCGGCGGACTTCGAGACAAAGCCGCAGCCAATTGGCCGCGACCTTATTGCTGGAAGCACTTTGCGCGCGCTTGTTTAAACCGCGGTCGCCGTATCAGACGTCGTCGCGATGTTTTGAGAAGAAAGAGGCAGGAATGCGACTGTTCGTGGATCATCGGTCAAGTCTGCTTCGAACGGGCCGCCTGGGAGTGACACGCGTAAATGCAGATATTCATTCCCAGTCGCGTCGAAGCGTTTTCCGATGCCGCCGATCGCGACTTTTCGGCCGCGCGGTGAATACCCGAACATCTGGAAGTTATAAGGTCCCGACGGTTCGCCAATGATATGATACAGCGTACCGTTATGATGAATTTCACCCTCAAGGCCAGCTTCATTGGTAAAGCGAAGAAAATTGCGTGCTTGAGGCATGATGTCGTCCCGAATTTGATGCATTGCAGAGGTGTACTACACCCTTTAATCAATCGGCTAAATTGCGGAGTGTCAACGAATCCTGAGCATTTGATGACAGTTTTCACTAAGACTTTCGTATCAATTCTAACGGACGACGACGTGGGTGCCTACGCCTACACGATCATATAAATCAATGGCATCGCTGTTGAGCAGGCGGATGCAGCCACTCGAAACTGACTTTCCAATCGAAGACGGATCATTCGTGCCGTGAATACGATAGAGCGTGTCGGTGCCATCCTGGTAAAGGTATAGGGCGCGAGCGCCGAGCGGATTCGTCTCGCTGCCGGGCAGTCCCGTGGCTATAGGTGCGTTCACCTTTGGACGGTCGCGTATCATTGAGCTCGTTGGCGTCCAGGTCGGCCATTCGGCTTTCCTCCCAATGACAGCCTTTCCCGAAAAGTCATGGCCTTCTCTGCCGACTGCCACGTTGTAGGCCAGCGCCGTGTCGGCCTCCTGGACAAGATAGAGCTTGTGGTCATCCGGCTCTACGATGATTGTTCCGGGCGGTTCTGTTGTCTTGAAGCTAATCAGCGATGGCCCGCCGCCGCTTTTCTGCTGGTCGGCATCTATTGTCACTTCCGTCGAAGGATCCGCGACGCAACCGAGAAGAAGGAAGACTATGACTAGGGACGCCAGTGCTCCCGTAATCTGAATTGGTTTCGGCATTTCCAGCTGCATCGCCTGCATTGAGCGAAAAGGACGGCCATGGTGTTATCATGCGCGATCCCAATGACTAGTGTCACTAGTCACCTGGAACAAAAGTAAGTCACATTTTGTTGACCTTCTGTCACAAGAGCAGGAGTTTGGTTTATGGTTGGCAGACAGGCTGCCCTCGTCGTTCTGAGCGAGGCTGATAGAAATTTCCTCGAATCTCAGGTGCGCCGGCATAAAGCGCCACGCTCGTTGTCGGATCGATGCCGGATGGTTTTGCTTTGCGCGCAAGGCCTTCAAAGCAAGGATGTTGCCGAACGTTTGGGTGTTCACGAGCACACGGTTGGGAAATGGCGTCGCCGGTTCGTACAGGATGGCATTGAGGGGCTGACAGACGAATACCGGGCAGGTCGGCCACGCACTGTCTCCGATGCCAAGGTTGCTGAGGTTGTCGAACGCACGTTGAACACGACGCCCAGGGACGCCACGCACTGGTCCATCCGTTCAATGGCGGCCGACAGCGGGCTTTCGCACACCACCATCCGGCGGATCTGGACAGCATTCGGCCTGCAACCGCATCGTGCCGAGACATTCAAGCTTTCCTCCGATCCGCTCTTCGTTGACAAGGTGCAGGATATCGTCGGCCTTTATATGGCGCCGCCGGATCGGGCGATCGTGCTCTGCGTGGATGAGAAATCGCAAATCCAGGCATTGGACCGCGAGCAGCCGGTTCTGCCAATGGCGCCGGGCGTTGTGGAACGGCGGACGCATACTTATGTCCGCAACGGCACGACGTCTCTGTTTGCCGCGCTCGACATTGCCACCGGCGCGGTCATCGGTCATTGCTACAAGCGGCATCGGGCCACCGAGTTTCTTGACTTTCTGAAACGGATCGATGCCGAAATGCCTGATGGGCCGGACGTGCATCTGGTGATGGACAACTATGCAACCCACAAGACGCCGAAGATCAAGGCCTGGCTTGCGCGCCGCCCGCACTGGCATGTTCACTTCACGCCGACGTCGGCGTCCTGGATCAATCAGGTGGAGCGGTGGTTTGCAGAGCTGACGCGAAAGCAATTGCAGCGTGGCGTCCACCGTTCTACCGCAGAACTGGAAGCCGACATCAACGCATTCATTGAAAGCCACAACGAAAACCCAACCCCATACAAATGGGTCAAATCCGCAGACCAGATCCTCGCAGCCGTCAAGCGTTTCTGCCAGAAGACAATGAACCGAACTTCAGATTCACGTGACTAGCGTCATGAAGTCTGACAGCTTGGCCTTCGCCAGTCTAGGCGACGAGGTGGCGAAGCGCACCACTTTTCCAGGATTTTGAGGTCGGTCCAAGCGATATGTGAAAAGCCCCAAAAGCTCTCCCCACGCGAGAGAACGCGCCCGGCTGCGCGGGTGACGTGATGCCAGGCGGTCTGCTTCACGGCAGAGAATTATGGCGCATGTGCTACGAAGTCGCCCGAGCGTTAGTGTGGTGAAGGCCCTATGCTCACTCCGAATGGGCTCGATGCCCACCCGGCTAGCCCTCAGATCATAGATGCACTAATTTGCGTGTGGCTTTGGTCCAGAGCACATGGCGGTGCTCAGTTCGTCCACTCGAAATTTCTTAGCATCACTGCGAAGCCGATTAAAGGTAATCGTCATTTGCTACGGCGCCACCAGTCATCTCATCTGCCAGATATCTTGTGCTGGTTTGTACGATCTCCAACAATCCCGTGTGTCATTCCCAATAACCTCCCTTCTTCGAAATGTGCTCCAGACAGACTCGTGCGATTGCCAGCCGTAAAGAATGGGATTATTGTTAGAAAAAATAGTGAGTTACTGGAATTTTGTCGTTACGCTTCCGGTTGATCCGTGGTTAATTGATTTACGTGGCTCGACACTCGTTAGGCTGGCTGACCTAAACGGCATTCACTTCGTATTTTGCCCGGCGATGCGTTAATCTCTCGTTAACTAAAAATACCTTGCACGTTCGACGAATCGGTCCATACTAATAACGCTTTTTCATCAGTAACCGTATAAAAAGCGCTCTTAGAGAATTAACCGAGTCGATGGCAGTGATTCCTTGACGACACAGTCTGTTGCAAACACCGGCAAATCCGATTTTGCCGACGAGATCCTTGATCAGGGAAAGCTTATCTCGGATAAGCTCGACCTGCTGCGCATTGAGCAGTTCCCCCCGAATGCACAGAAGGGACTGCGGCTGTTTGGCATTGCCGAGGTTGCGGAGTTTCTCGGCGTCACCCAGAACCATATCAAGAAACTGCACTTAGAGGGCAAGGGCCCCTCCCCCGTCGTTTCAGCCTCCGGCCGCCGCTCGTATTCGGCCGAGCAAATCCTAGAGTTGCGCCGTTTTCTGGACAAGAATGGCCGCTCCGACAAGTTTTATGTGCCTCATCGTCGACCAGGTGACGATCTGCAAATTCTCTCCGTGGTCAATTTCAAGGGCGGTTCGGGCAAGACCACGACCACGGCTCACCTCGCCCAGTATCTGGCGCTGACCGGCCACCGCGTGCTGGCGATCGACCTCGACCCGCAGGCTTCGCTCACTGCGCTGCACGGTATCCAGCCGGAGCTCGACAACTCACCGTCTCTGTTCGAGGCGTTGCGTTATGATGACCAGATCAAGCCAATCAGCGAGATCATACGCCCGACCAACTTTCCCGGACTCGATATCGTACCGGCAAATCTCGAGCTGCAGGAATATGAATATGAGACACCGCTTGCCGCCACCGACCGGTCGTCTCAGGAAGGCCGACTTTTCTTCACCCGCCTCACCAGGGCGCTGAAGGAGGTTGAAGCCGATTATGATGTCGTGGTGATCGATTGCCCGCCACAACTGGGTTACCTCACCTTGACGGCGCTGACTGCGTCGACCTCAGTGCTGATTACCGTGCATCCGCAAATGCTCGATATTCTGTCAATGAGCCAGTTCCTGCTGATGCTGGGCGGCATTCTTGATTCAATTCGCGGCGTAGGTGCCAGCGTGAAGCTTAACTGGTTCCGCTACTTGGTGACCCGTTATGAGCCCACAGACGGACCGCAGGCACAGATGGTCGGCTTTATGCAAGCGATGTTCGGGAGCAGGATGCTCAAGAACCACATGGTCAAGTCCACAGCCATTTCCGATGCAGGTATTACCAAGCAGACGCTCTACGAGGTCGAGCGTGTACAGTTCACGCGAACGACCTATGACCGTGCGATCGGCTGCCTAAACGACGTCAATGGAGAGATTGCCGAACTCATCCACCAGGCATGGGGACGCAAGTGATGTTGCCAGCCGTACGAACAGAAGTTTTTTGTCGCATCTTCAAATACTTGTCACGCGATCGGGGGGACTGATATGGCACGCAAGCACCTTTTGAACCATGTCATAAGCCCGAAAGAGGCCAGCGATAAGCCTGAGGCTGGGCAAGACGGGCGCTCCGCATATGCCTTGCGCGGCGCATCGCGCTCGATGTTGCTATCGCTTGAGGAAATGGCGGAGAATTCGCTGCGTGTCCAGGACGGCGAGACAGTTGTCATGCTGGACCCGGACGATATCGATCCATCGCCCTATGTCGACCGCATCGAGGAAGATGGCGAAGCCTTGAATGTGCTGGTTGAAGCCATTCGCGAGGCTGGGCAGATTTCGCCGATCCTTGTGCGACCCAATCCGGACGTCGCCGGCCGCTTCATGCTCGTATATGGTCATCGCCGCACCCGGGCGGCAAAGATGCTTGGCATCAAGGTCCGTGCGATTATTCGCGACCTCGAGGAGCTTGCGCATGTGGTGGCCCAGGGACAGGAGAACACGGCGCGCGCGGACCTCTCCTTTATCGAAAAGGCGCTGTTTGCCAGCCGGCTGCAGCAATCCGGCATCGACAGGCAGGCCATCCGTCAGGCGCTCAGCATTGATAACGCCATGCTTTCGCGCATGCTTTCGATCGCGGAGGGCATCCCGACGGACATTCTCGAGCAGATCGGGGCGGCCAAAGGGATCGGCCGCGATCGTTGGGATGAGCTAAAACGTTTGCTGCTGCCGCCAGCAAAGCTGGAACAGGCGCGTCAGTTTGTGGGGGAGGGGCGTTTTCAGGAGCTCGGCTCACCGGAACGATGCCTGGCGCTGCTTGAGGAGCTGAAGCGCAAGGGAAGGCGGGCGAGGCTGAAGAATGTCAGCGAGAAGAAATGGTCGCTGGCTGACAATAAGATGAGCGTGACAACAAAGCACGCCACAAACGGTTTTTCTCTTTCACTCAAGGCTGCGGATGCGGATGCCTTTGGCACCTATCTTTCCGCCCAGTTAGAAGCGCTTTACGACGAATTTCAACGTCAGCAGAAGAAAGGATAACGCGCAAAAGAAAAAAGGCCCCCAAACGACGAGCGTCCGGAAGCCGATTTGTAACTAGCACCTACTGATTCGCATTTCCGACCGTTTCCGTCAAGAGGCTTTCCTGCATTCGATGTGGGGAGGGGCGGATTCTTTTGCCTTTTTAAGAGGTGAACCATGGACAATGCGATGACAACGACGCCCTTTGGGCGGCGGCCGATGTCGCTCGCGATGCTTTCAAGTCAGAAAGTGGCGCGGGAAGCCCCGAAGGGGGCTCGGCTCAATAAGTGGAAACTGTTCCATACTGTGCGCGAGGCGCGGGAAGCGCTGGGGGCGAGTGATCGCGGCCTTGCGATCCTGAACGCGCTTTTGACCTTCTATCCCGAGAACGAGCTTGCGGAGGAAACCGGCTTCGTGGTTTGGCCCTCCAATGAGCAGTTGATCGCGCGCGCCAACGGCATCTCGCCGGCGACGCTGCGCCGCCATCTGGCCGTCCTGGTCGAGTGCGGGTTGATCATCCGCCGCGACAGTCCGAACGGCAAGCGCTTCGCCAGGAAGGGCAGGGGAGGGCAGGTCGAGCAGGCCTATGGCTTCGACCTGTCGCCGCTTGTCGCCAGGGCGACCGAGTTCGAGGCGATGGCCGCACGGATCGCCGAGGAGCGTCTGGCGCTGAAATGCGCCCGGGAACGGCTGACATTGCTGCGCCGTGACATCGTCAAGATGATCGAGGCCGGGCTCGATGAGGGTGTTCCGGGCGAATGGGCGAAGATGACGCGCATTTATCGAGAGATCATTGACCGGCTTCCGCGCCGCCCCGACCTGGCGATCGCCGAGGATATTTGCGATGCTCTGGCCCTGCTGCACGAGGAAGTGCGTGAGACATTGGAATTTCACGTAAATCCGCAAAAAAAGAACGCCAATGAGTCTCATTCTGAGCGTCACAAACAGAATTCAAACCCAGAATCCCAATTTGAATCTGAATATGGCTTAGGAAATAGACCAGAAGCGAGTGGCAGCGCCGACGAAACCGACAACCTGCACAGCCTGCCGAAGCGGGAAATGCCATTGGCACTGGTGCTGGACGCCTGCGAAGGCTGGCGGGATCTGGCAAAGGGCGGCTCGATCCGTAACTGGCGGGAGTTTTTGGGTGTCGCCGAGATCGCCCGGCCGATGCTGGGCGTCAGTCCCAGCGCCTGGCGGGAGGCGGCCGAAATCATGGGCGACAAACAGGCCGCGATCACCCTTGCCGCCATCTACCAGCGCGGCGAAGCCGTCGTCAGCCCCGGCGGCTATCTGCGCAACCTGACGGACCGCGCCCGCGACGGCCAGTTCTCCGTCTGGCCGATGGTCATGGCGCTGCTCAGGGCACGGATCGAGGCTGGAAACAACGAGCCGCCGCCAAAACCCGATGCCGACGGGAGAGGGGAGGACCGCCGCGATGATGGTCTTTCCGTCTCGCCCGCCCTGGCACGCTCGCTGAAAAAGCCGGGGAGATGACTTGGAGCGCAGGCGTCATCACGGAACCTGCCGCATTGGTGAGAAAAGCCGATGTCCGGACATAGGAGATACGGATAATTCATTATTTGCCGGCACCTCCAGAGGAAGCGTTACCGTTGCGTTGAGGAGAGAAATTGACTATATATCCCAAAGTATCTATATCATTTAGGATATTAAATGACGAAATGGAAGGTCGCGTTTCATCACCGCTTCAAAGGCGAGATCACAGATCTTCCAGCAGATGTTCGGGTCGAATTGCTCGCGCATCTGGTGCTGCTTCGCGAAAAGGGATTTCGACTGGGACGGCCTGAGGTCGACACACTCGAAGGCTCCAAACACGCGAACATGAAGGAACTGCGCGTCAAGGTGTTGAAGGTGCAATGGCGGTTCGCGTTTGCCTTCGATCCGGAGCGAAAGGCTATATGTAGCGGCTTGCCAACATAAGCGCCTCTGCTCGCAAACATCGGCATTTTCTGCTCGAATTATCTGACAATGGAGCGGGCGTCGTGCTCACGCTCTTTGCCAATGTGCTCGCAAACATCCGGGTCTGCTTGCAAACATCCCCCACGTGCTCAGATTAATTGCCAGCGACGGCATGGTCAAACCGGGACGCCTGCCTGTCGTAGTTGCTCGGTCAGCTGACGGGAATATTCGGGATCAAGGGTGCCCGCCAGGAAGGCGCGGATATCCGACGGCCGAGCATTGAGGTGCGTGACCAGAGCCGTCGCATCGTAACCATTTCGGGTCAACGTCGGTTCGAGATCGTCGATGGCGCGGGACAGGACCTGCTCGACGATTTCGGCGGTAACCGGCTTGGCGCCGAGGCGAAAGCCCTGCTCGAATGCGAGGGTGAGATGCATCTCGATCTGAAGCGGCGTGCGCAAACGTTCGGCGATGAGGTCGATGGCTTCTTCCTCGAGGAGTTCGCCAACCTTTACGCCTTCGGCCGCACAGGCGCCAAGCAGCCAGGCAACATAGTCGCGGCGCGCGGAGCCGATCCCCTCGTAGTCAAAAATGGTCGTGCGGTAGCCAATCTCCTCCATTTGCGGCCGGCGCAGATCATTGCGCAACCGGGGATGCCCGACAAGAAGTACGGAAAGGAGCACGCCGGCGTCGGCGACCACCTCCATCAGTCGCTTCAGGCCGGTTAAGGTCTTGTGGTGCAGGTCATGGGCCTCGTCGACCACGAGGACGATCGGCCGTTTGCCTTTTTTCATGATGTCGCGCAGGTCGCGCTCCCGGCGCTCGGCCTGCTTGGGGATCTTGACCTGCGCACGATCGCCGGGAGACAAGTCGTAGAACAGGGCTTCAATGAGCGATGGCAGCGAAGTGCGCCGCTTGTCGACCGCCAGCGATTTGGCGAGTGCGACCTTGCCGGCTTTGGTGAGTTCGGCCTCGATGCGGCGCAAAAGGTGGGTTTTCCCCGAACCGACCAGGCCGGAGACCACGACAAGCCGACCGGTCTGGACGGCCGCACACACCTCGCGGATGATCGTGCGCTGATGCTCGGTCTCAAAGTTGCCGGCCCCTTGGAAAGGCCGGTCGAGGCCGTAACTGGATTGAACGTCAGCGAGCATCATTCTTCCTTTCTTCGCGCCTGGAAGCGTTCGCGGATACGGGCCGCGATCATCTTTTTGTCGAGTGTTTCTCCAAGCAGTTCATTGATGAAGGCGCGGTCACCGGCATTCATCGCGCCGATCGGCCGGCCGAGCTGGTCGGCGATGGCCCCACGGGCTGCGAGGCCATTTGGATAAGCGGTCTCTATTGCGGGTTCCGGAAACGGTGTCCGCCGTACACTCAGCCCAGCCGTGGTCGGGGGCAGCGAAGGCAATGGACGATCCCCGCCGGTGACCGCGGCGCGGGGGAGCCCAAGTTGGTCTGCCAGGCGCACCACCTTGTCGAGCCGCTCTTCGAGCTTGCTCTTCTGGTATTTGCGATAGCGAAAGAGGGGAACCGCCCCGCGCGAAGGTTGGAATGGACCGAAGCGCTTGCCCTCATGCTCGACGAACAGTTCCTGATCGAATAGGCCCCAGAGCAAGGTCACCGTTTCGCCGGCAAGTTCGGGCTCGACCTCATAGGATGCGCCTTCGACCGATACGGTCGCGTCTCCAGCAACCGTCCGTCGTTCCGGTTCGCGCGCAAAGGCGCAGAACCGCTCCCAGGAGCACATCGCCCGCACCCCGTCAGGAGGAAGATGCCGCAGCCAATCCTCGATGCGTGCATGAGACTCTGTGCGATGGTCGCCGTTATTGTAGGTGACCAAGGCGCGCCTGAGCCAAAGGTTGGCTTCCTCTTCGTCCTTCGGCTTGTGGAAATGATAGAGGGTCTCGTGCACTTCCTTGATCGTGCGAAACGGCCGCTCGACCTTGCCTTTCGCTCGCGCCGGCGTGCGCCGCTCGCTGTCCGACGGGGGCATATGCGTGAGAACCCGGACACCAAGGCTACCCATGACGGACTGGAAAACGCGCGAGCGGCTCACCGGCCCGTTATCCATATGGATGGTCGTTGGAATCCCCTGAAGCGGCAGTTCCGGTTCAGGCTTGGCGGCGAAGGCATTGTAGAGAAAGCGCAAGGCGGACTCCGCGTCCTCGCCGTAGACGGAGCGGTATTCCTGATAGCTCGCGCCGGAGCGATCATCGACCACGGAGAACAGCATCAGCGTCGGCCGGCCGCGCCCTTCCTCGACCCAAAGCGGCGCTTCCACCTGCTTCAGGTCGGACGGGCTCATGTCGAAGTGCCAGAGTTCGTTGGAACGCCGCGCCTGGAATCGGACGGCAGCCACCGGGCGGGTGACGCGCGCATAATCCAGGCCGGAAACACGCAGCAGCCGATCGACCGTTGCGCGTTTCAAGATGCCGGGCGGTGCACGGACCAGGCCATCGGGCGTCACCACGCCGTCTTCCTCAAGCAGCTTGATGGCGCGCGCCGTGGAGATATGCCGCCCCTTCCGGTTCGCCGTTCTGATCTTCAGGGCCGCGATGATTTCGGCATAGGTTTCCATCTCCGGCTGCGGGGCGATCCGGGAGGTTCCGTGATCGGCGCGCCGTACGGATTTCGGGCGGTTCAACTCCCGCAGCGCCCGATACAGGGTCCAGATCGAGATGCCGTAGGCATCGGCGGCACGAGCAACAATCTCGGTACGGCCTGGATCACGGGGAGAAAGCAGCGACAATCGCCGTCGAAGATCGACAAGAGCCTCTCCGGGCGGCCGCTTTCTCCGCTCAGCCATGGACGTCCTCGGATTCCACTGTTTTGGGAGAGCCACCCTTCTTGCCGATATGACGATAGAGGGTTGCAACAGAAACCCCCATGCGCTGCGCAATATTGCGTACCGGTATGCTGCCTTCCTTCATCAGGGCGCGCGCCGCGGCAATATCGCCCGGGCGCATCGCGGGCGGGCGGCCACCCTTGCGGCCACGTTGCCGCGCCTCGACCAGTCCAGCCGTCGTGCGTTCGCGGATCAGAGCACGTTCGAACTGGGCGATCGCACCGAAGACATGGAAGGTCAGCATGCCGCCCGGCGTCGTCGTATCAATGCTCTCGGTCAAGGACACGAGCCCGATCTTCGCGCGCTCCAACTCTTCCGCCGTCGCGATGAGCTTCTTTAGCGATCGCGCCAACCGATCGAGTTTCCAGACAACGAGCGTGTCACCAGTGCGAAGCACGTCGGAGAGAATTCGGCCCAATTCCGGGCGGTCATCGCGAGCGCCTGACCCGCGCTCGGTAAACACCTTCTCGCAACCGGCGCGTCTCAGCGCCTCAAGCTGAAGCTCCGGATTTTGATCGATCGTGCTGACCCTGGCGTACCCGACCCGCATAGCCATCCAAATGTTCTTGAAAGTCGTTGGACACATAGCATTTTGCGACAACCGTTTCTATAACAGTTTTGAGAAGATTCCATCGCGCCATTCAAGGGGCGTGACGGCATGCGCTATGGCATGCTCAAAAACCCTCGTTTATGACAAACGATCCATGGAAACCAACTATGTGTCTGACGGCCGAATATTCGCGACATGGAGCAGGGAACCTTACGCATCGAAAATCGGGCGGTCCCCGATCTTGTCCCCCTTGTATGGGATACTCCGGGAATTGAGGCGGCGATACCAAAGGATGCGGTCGGCCAGGCCGTTACCATGTTCGAGCCGCAGGAATGCGCCAACTACTTCAAATCTTGCGGATATGACCCCGAGTAATGTGGACGTGCTCTAGTCACCTGGAACAAAAGTAAGTCACATTTTGTTGACCTTCTGTCACAAGAGCAGGAGTTTGGTTTATGGTTGGCAGACAGGCTGCCCTCGTCGTTCTGAGCGAGGCTGATAGAAATTTCCTCGAATCTCAGGTGCGCCGGCATAAAGCGCCACGCTCGTTGTCGGATCGATGCCGGATGGTTTTGCTTTGCGCGCAAGGCCTTCAAAGCAAGGATGTTGCCGAACGTTTGGGTGTTCACGAGCACACGGTTGGGAAATGGCGTCGCCGGTTCGTACAGGATGGCATTGAGGGGCTGACAGACGAATACCGGGCAGGTCGGCCACGCACTGTCTCCGATGCCAAGGTTGCTGAGGTTGTCGAACGCACGTTGAACACGACGCCCAGGGACGCCACGCACTGGTCCATCCGTTCAATGGCGGCCGACAGCGGGCTTTCGCACACCACCATCCGGCGGATCTGGACAGCATTCGGCCTGCAACCGCATCGTGCCGAGACATTCAAGCTTTCCTCCGATCCGCTCTTCGTTGACAAGGTGCAGGATATCGTCGGCCTTTATATGGCGCCGCCGGATCGGGCGATCGTGCTCTGCGTGGATGAGAAATCGCAAATCCAGGCATTGGACCGCGAGCAGCCGGTTCTGCCAATGGCGCCGGGCGTTGTGGAACGGCGGACGCATACTTATGTCCGCAACGGCACGACGTCTCTGTTTGCCGCGCTCGACATTGCCACCGGCGCGGTCATCGGTCATTGCTACAAGCGGCATCGGGCCACCGAGTTTCTTGACTTTCTGAAACGGATCGATGCCGAAATGCCTGATGGGCCGGACGTGCATCTGGTGATGGACAACTATGCAACCCACAAGACGCCGAAGATCAAGGCCTGGCTTGCGCGCCGCCCGCACTGGCATGTTCACTTCACGCCGACGTCGGCGTCCTGGATCAATCAGGTGGAGCGGTGGTTTGCAGAGCTGACGCGAAAGCAATTGCAGCGTGGCGTCCACCGTTCTACCGCAGAACTGGAAGCCGACATCAACGCATTCATTGAAAGCCACAACGAAAACCCAACCCCATACAAATGGGTCAAATCCGCAGACCAGATCCTCGCAGCCGTCAAGCGTTTCTGCCAGAAGACAATGAACCGAACTTCAGATTCACGTGACTAGGTCACCCAGAGGGGCGCTCGCATCGAGTATAACCTTAAGCGCGATTGCTTCCGGTGAACCATCCTCCATATGTACGGGATGTACAGCCCACACAGACTTTTCGAGAACCACATTCTCAACAGAAACCTCATAAAGCCTACCCGACGCGAGCTCATCGAGGACAGTGCTCCTCATCACGATCGAAATGCCGAGACCAGCTCGAACTGCATGCTTCACAGCCTCAGTGCTCCCGACATTGAATGAGATTGGGAATTGCTCTGCCGCTTGGCCGAAGGCCTCGCGGAGCACGGATCCGGTACCGGTTCCACGTTCTCCGCCAATGAGGGACTCTTGAAATAACTCTGCCGCTTCAATTGTTTTTCGCGTCCTCCAATTATGCTGTGGGGATACGATTATTACCAGCTTTTCCTTCCGCCAAAGGCGGGCTTGATATCCTTTTCGATCGTCCCACCATTCGGTAAAGGCTAGATCAATCTCCTTCCTCAAGAGCTTTTCGATGATTTCAGGATTTGAGGCAACGGCCACCTCAGGTGGCCGGCCTTGAGCATCCTGTAAACGCTTCAAGTGGACTGGCAAAATATAGGTACCGATGTTAGTACTGGCACCCAACGTAATCCGGCCGCTGTGCAGGCGGTCCAGAGATCTCTTCGTGACGGTCAAAAGGCTGCGTGCGAATGGCAAGAATACGAGCCCTTGCCGAGTCGGCACACACTTGTCCTTCCTCCTCTCGACCAGCCGCACCCCTAGTATATCCTCCAATCGTTTCACATTATGTGAGACAGTCGGTTGGGATATCTGAAGCCGTCGCGACGCCTCGTGAAAGCTGCCAGTTTCGATTACCTCTATGAATGCTGCGACATGCGAAAGGCTAAACATTACTTTCTCTAATCAAGGAATTAGTTGAACCTCGTTAATTGCCGCACGAGGTCTTCGGCCTTGGACAAAATCTATAATGTTGTCAGCAGCCTCGTGCTCGATAGCCAAACGCGACTTCGCCACTGCTGAGCCTATGTGGGGTGTCAAGATCGAATCATGTTCGCGATTGAGGAGACCCCCGTGGACCTTGTCAGGCCGGTCGGGTCTGGCCCAGTCCTCCATCTCATAAACATCAGCGGCGTAGCCTCCCAAGCGCCCCGCCTGCAATGCAGCGACAACAGCCTCTTCATCAACCACGCTTCCGCGTGCAGGATTAATAAGAAGTGCTCCTTTGGGCATTTTGGCGAGTTGTTCAGCGCCGAGGAGATGCTTCGTTTCGGCCGAAAGCGGGAGTGCACACACAAGAAAGGTAGACGACGAGATCAACTGGTCAAATTCAAGAGGCTTTACGTTCAGTCTGATCTCATCGGCTTTGTCCAGGGATTGACGATCCCAGTACGACACAATGGCGCCGAAGGTACTTAGGCGCTGTGCTATAGCTTTTCCGATCGCTCCCATCCCTAAAATGCCGATTGCTGTGCCCTGCAGCCCAAGGCCGTAAAACCGAGGGCGCCAACCTTTGTAATCCCTCCTGACGCTCTTGTCGCCTGGCAGAATGTGCCGCCCAAGAGCAATCATCAGACCGATTGTAAGTTCGGCTGTCGGGTCAGTGAGAAGATCGGACACTATCGTGACGTGGACTCCACGCTGCGTGCAGGCTTCGATGTCGAAGTTATCGAAGCCTTTCAGCGCACATGCCACAAGTTGAAGATCGGGAGCGTGCGCGAGTACAGACGCGTCGATCATGTCCGGCATGAACGCCATCATCGCCTTGGCGTCGCTCAATTCTGCGAGCAGTTTCTCGCGGGGCCATGTATCATCAGTATCGTTGCAAACTAAACGAGCGTGGGGAGATAGCTTTGAGATAATCTCCTCGTGGACGCGATGGGTGATTACTACCTTTGGGAGCATTTAATTTATCCTTCTATTGCAGCTGGCGGCGGAGGAGAGCGCCGACCTGGTCAACGATGGTGACCATCAGAAGGACAACGAGCATGATCGCAAGAACCTCCTGATAATTCATGATCCGGAGGGATGTCATCAACTCGAAACCGATACCACCAGCTCCCACAGTGCCCAGGATTGTCGAGGCGCGGAAGTTGTACTCCCACCGATAGATGGTCACATCGGCCAATTGCGGTAGAACTTGTGGCAAGATCGCCCGCGTCACGATCTGGAACGGCGACGCACCAGCTGCGCGTGCGGCTTCTATAGGCGCATTATCGCAATGCTCGATCGCCTCCGCAAAGAACTTGCCCACCATGCCAACCGAGTGAAGACCAAGAGCCAGCACGCCTGGGAGCGCTCCAAATCCCACTGCCGCCACGAAGACGATGCCCATAATCAGCTCCGGGATCGACCGTAGACCATTCAACAATCCACGCGATATCATATAGATGACAGCGTTGGGTGCTGTTTTCCCTGAGGCGAAAAAGCCAACTGGAAGTGATATCAGTACCGCGATCGCAGTCCCAGCTATACTCATCGCCAGAGTGTCGATGAGAGGGCTGATCCACTCCAAGCCTCGGTTGAAATCCGGGGGAAACATTTCCGTACCGAGCTGCCAGAGCGCAGGAAACCCAGATCCCAGACGCTCCAGATCAAGAAGACCGGAGTGATAACTGCTAACAATGATCACACACGCAATTGCCAACGCGATCACGCCAGCTCTGGTCCAAGCTTTGTTTTGATGTTGAAGGATAGAGTCGTAGTCGGCCGACGGCTGTGTCATCACATATCCTGGAAGAAAGGACGCAGGCCAGCGCCTGCGTCGAAAGGTGAGAAACTGTCTCGAACGCGCCTTACTGACTCAGGTCCAAGTTCAGCACTTTACCGAGCTCACGGACGACGTCGTAGGCTTTGTCATCGATCGGAGCGAACCCATCGGCTTTGAAGGATGCCAATACCTTTTCGTCTTTAAGGTCGATGAAGGCTTTGGTGATCGCCTCTTTCAACGAAGTGTCAAGATCCGACCGCATGGTCCAGGGGTACTGCGGGAACGGATCGGACTCGGCGAGGGCGATAACTTTCTTAGGATCAATGGTGCCACGAGCGACCATTGAATTGTAGATGGGCAACGAAAGTCCGCCAATCTGAGCATTGCCATTCTGCACTGCAATAGCCACGGCATCATGCGACCCTACGAAGTTCTCGCTATAGTCTTTTCCAGCCTCAACTCCGGCCTTAAGCAGCATAGATTTCGGGATAAGGTGGCTTGAGGTGGAAGCCACGTCCCCAAACGCGACCTTTTTCCCTTTTGCATCTTCAAGGCTTTCGATGCCAGCCTCTGCATTGGCGACAACTACAGCGCGATAGGTAGTTTCGCCATCCTTCATAAGTGCTGCGAAAGGCTCGATATCAGCCTTGGTTCTCGCGAGCGTGTAAGAGAGCGGCCCGAAATAAGCCAACTCAAGCCGGCCGAAACGCATCGCTTCGATCATTGACGAGTAGTCGGTCGTTACGATCAGTTCAATCTCCCGACCGAGTGTCTTCTCAAGATACTCCTCGAGAGGACGATTGTTTTTGATGACAGTGGCGGCGTTCTCGTCCGGTAGCAACGCGACGCGCAATGTCTCTGGATTTGAGCCAGCATGCGCCAACGAACTCCAGCCAAGAACGGCGAGGAATGCGAGGGACAGAAGCTTCTTCATAATGCGGCCTCCATGGCAGCTAAAGGTTGATCATACTCGTAGTTGGACAAATCTTGTGTTGTGGTCGGATTTCTTGGGGCGCTGCGGTAGATCGACGCACACATTTGATCGGTCAGTTCGTCGACAGCGGCGTCCGCAACCACTTCCCCGTCGCGCATAGCAATGACCCGGTCGCCGAACCGGCGAGCTAGATCGATCTGATGAAGGCTGATCACAGCAGTGATGCCGTCGGCTGTGCATATTTCGCGAAGCTGCGACAGGACCTCGACAGCCGTTTCAGGGTCCAGACTTGCAACGGGCTCATCTGCAAGGACCAGTTGGGGCTTCTGGACCAGCGCGCGCGCAATGCCCACCCGTTGCTGCTGACCGCCGGATAGTTGATCCGCCCTGACGAGAGCCTTGTCAAGAAGGCCTACGCGTTCAAGGCATTCCAACCCCAGCCTTCGATCCGAACGCGGCATAGGGAACAACGTACGCCAGCCAGAGTGGTAGCCCAGGCGGCCCGTCATGACGTTGTCGAGCGCGCTCAAGCGCCCTATGAGTTGGTGCTGCTGGAATATCATCCCAGTTCGCCTTCGGTGAATGCGAAGCTTAGTTTCCGCATCCAGAGCACCAATATCGTTAGAAGTGATCGAACCAGACGTCGGCGCAACCAAGCCGTTGAGTGTCCGGATGAGGGTAGATTTGCCTGCGCCGGATCTACCGAGGAGCACGACGAACTGACCCTGGTTGAACGTCAATGTCGTTGTCTTCAAAGCTTGGGTGCCGTTGGCATAGGTCACGGCAACTCCGTTCAGAGCCAGCATCACAATAATCCTGATCGTTAGTGGTGCATCGATTGAATATTTGCATCACTATGGGCGACATATGACGTCCGTTTATCAGGCTCGTGAAACTTCAATGACAGCACTTAAACTCAGCTCTACCTCCTCGCGTAGCTGCGATGGAGAAATTTCACCCAGAGCCGCCTGATCATGACGGCCCGGTCCCAATTCTACACCACCTTGACGGATGCTATCCCATATTCGGCCAGATAAACCGGCCCTTCTCCAGCCGCCGGGTAAAAAGGCAGGCGCCCAGACCATCATGCCAGATGATCTTCAAAATATCCGATCTGCGGCCCCTGAAGACGAAGAGATGCCCTGACAACGGATCATGCTGCAGAACCTCCTGCACCCGAAGCGCCAAGGAGGGAAAGCCACAGCGCATGTCCGTATATCCGCGCCTTCCTGGCGGGCACCCTTGATCCCGAATATTCCCGTCAGCTGACCGAGCAACTACGACAGGCAGGCGTCCCGGTTTGACCATGCCGTCGCTGGCAATTAATCTGAGCACGTGGCGGATGTTTGCAAGCAGACCCGGATGTTTGCGAGCACATTGGCAAAGAGCGTGAGCACGACGCCCGCTCCATTGTCAGATAATTCGAGCAGAAAATGCCGATGTTTGCGAGCAGAGGCGCTTATGTTGGCAAGCCGCTACAGCTATAGTCCTTTGCGGCGGTGCAAAGAGCGGTGTGAGCCAGAGACTCTTTTACAAGCGCCTGCTTGATCTGGCGGACAAACGGTACGATGAGCATTTGAGCGAGTTGGAGAAGAAACATGGATGATCTCGATAAGCTGATGCAGACGCTTCCTGAAGAAGAACGAGGCGCTATTGAAAAGCGTGCCGGCGAGCTTGTTGCGGCCTACAATCTGCGGGAACTGCGCGTACTTGCCGGACGGACGCAGGAGGATGTGTCCGTTGGAACAGGTATCAAGCAGAACAATGTTTCGAGACTGGAGAAGCGGGCCGACATGAAACTGTCGACGCTTCGCGATTATGTTGAATCCCTTGGCGGCACGTTGAAGATCGTCGCGGATGTCGCGGGCAAGAAAGTTGATCTGTCGAGCATTGCGGAGCGCTCCCGACACGGCCCAAAGCTCTGAGAGAGCCACGGCAGGGGAGGGGCTGCTACAGCCCCGCCGCCTTGGTGAGATTGACGCGGAACCGATCGCGCCGGCGCTGGTATCGCCTTGTCATCTCGGCCGACGCATGGCCGAGTTGTTTCTGGACATAGCGCTCGTCAACCTCGGCGGAGGAGGCGAGCCCGGCTCTCAAGGAGTGACCGGAGAACAGCTTTATCCGTTCGGCCTCCGGCAATTCGCCGCGAATGCCGGCGGCAAGAACCGTCTTCTTGATGAGGCGGGCAATTTCCTGGTCCTTCAGCCGTTCGGGGCCGACGACCTTGCCTTTGCCGGTGACACGGCGGAACAGCGGGCCATGGCCGATCCTGCCGAGTTTCAGCCAGGTTTCGACGGCGGCGACCGGGCAGGTGAGATCGGAGGAGCCGCGGCCGATCTCGACCTCGCGCCAGCCGGTTTTGCCCCGGAGCGTCACCAGCATCCCCTTGTCAAGGATGTCGATCCAGCCGTCTCCCTCCTCGGTCTGGTCGCGGCCGCAGTCGAGCGCGACGATTTCCGAGCGGCGCAGGCCGCCGGCAAAACCGATCAGCAGCATGGCGCGATCGCGCAGGCCCCGGAGCGTGCCGCGATCGAGCGTCTCGACCATGGCGATCAGCTCCTCGGGCAGGATCGCCTCTTTCTGGCGCGGCGGCGCGGCATGGCGATTGCGGATGCCGGCAAGCACCGTGGCGATATGGCGGTCGCGGCGGTCGAGCGAGAGGCCGCGCTGGGCATAGTTCCATGCGATCGCCGAAAGCCGCCGCTCGATGGTGGAAACCGCGCTCGGCTTTGCCCCGGCAGCGGCCTCGCCGGAGGCAAGCGCCGTGATGTAGAGCCCGACAATCTCCGCATTCGGGGGCAGGGCAGAAAGACCCTTGCGCCGGCACCAGCTTGAAAAATGCGCCCAGTCGGCGGCATAGGCGCGCCGCGTATTGGCCGAGCTTGCGGCTTCGACATATCCGCGCGCCCGTTCGACCAGCGGCGCAAGATGGCCAGCCACGGCGCCCGACGGCCCGGAAGGCTCCAAAGCAACATCCGCCTCCGTGCTGAGAGACGGGCTGGCGTGCGGATCGACGTCGTTTTCGGGCATGAACGGCCTCAGAATGCGGTTTTTCTCTATAAAGAGTATTATGAACGATAATGCAAGATTATCATTCATAAAAAGATAACGACAGGCAGTGCGGATATTGCTGAAACGGATGGCATAAACCGCACATCCGGTGTAGCGTCTCCGGCATGGATTCGTTGCCATTCGCCCCCTCATCAATGCCGATCCGACTGTTCAGTCTGCCGGGATGGTCGCGGTCGCGCGGCCGCGATGTATCGGAGGCGGATGCGGCCTTTGCAGCCGGCATCGCCTTGAAATCACTTGATGATCTGGTTCAGCTGGATCCGGTCTGGGCCGGCTGCTGGCGGTCGCGGCAAGCCCTTAAATGTGCTGCCGTTGCCGTGCGGCTGATGGGCCGAAACGAGGACGATCACGCGTTGCGTGACGCGGTTTTGCTGACTGCCCCAGGGGATGATCCCGGACCGGCCGGAAAGCTGTTTTTGGTCACGAAAAGATCGCCAGGTCGATCCGGTGGTGTCACCACGAATTTCGTAAATGAGCTCGCGGACTTGTTGGCGCTCGGATGGGATGAAGACCTTGCGGCAATTCCTGATCTGGTCGATGCTGCGCTTCAATCCGGGCGGGCGGCTCCCTTCGCGGTGGCGGACCTGATAACGGCGATTTCTGCCGTTCGCCCGGACGCTGAAGTGCTGGCGTTTATGCTGGCCGACAGTGTCCTGGCGCAAAAACTCAAATGGCCAAAACCTGTCCCGCTTCTGCTGTCCGAACGCTACGGTCCAGCCTTCCGCACCATTGGGGGGAGGGGGCGGGTCCGCCCCGGCGAAGTGGCGTTCGCCACAGCTATCTGTTTGGCTCTGGTTGACGCGATCGATTCAGCCTTGCGGTCAGCAGCGGAGATAGCGCGTCGCGCAGATCAGCTTCTGGCCGTTGCTCCCAAACTGCGTACCAAAGGTGCCGAACCGATCATTCGTAGCTTGCTGGATGAAGATGCGGTCCTGGCTTCGGCCCCGGGCATCAAACTATCTCGTTGGGCAAGCACCCGGATGTTCGAGCGGCTTCAGAGTTTTGGCGCCGTGCGCGAGCTGTCCGGCCGATCGTCGTTCCGGATCTATGGATTGTGAGGATGACCGGAACGAGCCCCGCGAAGTCAAGACAAAGAACGCGATCAAGTGAAGGAGACGAACGTCTGCTTGATCGGGAGTTGAGGGATCTGCCGGTGGAATTGCGGTGGCGGGAATGGATGATGCGGGTCGAGGCAGTGATTTTTGCCTCGGCTGAGCCGGTGACGCGTGAAATGTTGGCGCGCGTGGTCGGAAAGGATTGCAGCATTGACCTGATCATTGATGACCTCATCGAAGAGTTGCGTGATAGGCCTTATGAGCTGGTCTCCGTGGCTGGTGGTTGGCAGCATCGGACCCGAGTGGCTTATGCGGAGGCGATCCGGGCTTCTTGCGCGCCGACGCGATCTGCCGCTGCGGTGCTGTCCGAGCATGAGTCCATGGTGCTGATGGCAATTGCTTATTTCCAGCCAGTCACACGCGGCGAGCTGTCGAAGATCTTTGGCAAGGAGGTCAGCCGCGATCTGATCGGATCGCTGCGTGGCGCAGGGTTTATTTCCTCTGGGCCGCGCAGCCCGACGCCAGGGGCGCCGTATACCTATGTGACGACGAAACATTTTCTGTCGGCCTTCGGCATGGAGACATTGCGGGACCTCCCGGACATGGAGGCGCTGGAGGATGCAGGGTTGTTGAGCCGCAATGCTGTCAAAGAGGAGGTGGCCGATTCACAAGGCGGAGCCGCCGATGAGGAGGGCCAGGAATCGCACTCTATCGAGTGAACGGAACTGGCTCCGAACGCTTCAGGATCAGCTTCGGAATGATGGTAAGCATCGAAAGAGCCGTTGTGACAGACAGCCGAATACTCAGACCTTGTTGGCCAAGTGTGAGAGGTCGAACGCCGTGAAGGCGCCGAGAGCCCAAACCCCAAAAATGAAGCCTACCATTTGAGTGGCAAGCGCAAGCCGGCGCCATGTCGTCAGAACGTCTCGATATCAGTGCGTTGATCTCGATCCGTGACAATGAAATGTTACCAACAGAATTCAGTCGGCAAATACTGAAAGGGTCGAAGAATGAATGAACAACCGCCGGTGCCGACTATTGATGGCATCCTGTCCGGCCTCGTTTTCGAGGGACAGGGTTATGAGTTCAAGGCACTCCTGAACCTGGATGATAAACGTGGAAAATCAAACTTCATCGATGATGTCGTGGCGTTCTTGAACGCTGGACCTGGGTACTTGATCGTCGGCGTGCATGAAAAGAGGGGAGTCTTCTCGCGCTTCGAGCCAATGGAGGGCGATCGCGATGCCCTACAACGCCGCATCACTTCAATCATTCAGGACAACATAGACCCCAAGCCATTGGGCGTTCATGTGAAATTCCTCGATTTGGACGCGGGAGGGTTCATTTTGTGGCTCGATCTCCCTGACCATCGCCTGCGGCCTTATCAGAATAAGATTACCGGCGGCTTTCATTTACGCACCGGTGCGCAAAACACGCCGATCCCCCGTGACCAACTCCACGCGCTGTTTACACCGATCGAGAAGCTGGAAGCCGATACCGTACAGCTAATGGAGCGTGAGAATGCGGCTGTCGAGGCGCGTGACATCATGCAGAACGACGGCGCAACGCTGCATATCGCGATCGTGCCACAAGAGCATTATGAACGGGAGCGGGCGCCTTTCGATCCCGGGCGGGGTGTTCTGAAAGTGATGCGTCATTATCACGGGGAGAGCCAGGGTGTTTTCAAAGGGTGTGAGAATGGCGTCGAGGCTCGGGACGCGACGTTCCAAGAATGGCGATCAATCTCGCGCTTCTTTATCGGTGATGATTGGCTCGTCCACTCCTATGTCTCCCATCCTTTCTCTGTCCGGGATGGGGAGGGACGACTAACAGTTCATGAGTTTCGCGAGGAGTTCGCTCGACACTTGCGTGATATCCAGCTCGTTCTGGACGATTCTGGCATCCGAGGACCATATGGGGTTCTTCTCGCGGTGAAGAATCTGCGCCGCAATCCAAAACTTGAATGGGCCTTTCCCAATGCCAGCGCTGCCAGTCTCGGTCGGCCGATGCGGGTTGAACGCGTGGATGAACAAGGTCTCATTGATCGGTTCTATGATAAGGTCAGAAGTGTTTCGGTCTATGGCCGCTGACGATCGCGTGTCGAGCGCCCTTGACGAATCGCAGCGGTAGCGCAATTGTTCCCGGTGGACCGTGGTTCCTAACCTGTCGCCAAGTTAAAAGCCGCACTTCTCTTATAAGATGTACGCCGAATCCTGTCCCTCGGCTGCTGATTTAAATGGCGTCCAGCTGCCGAAGCGATGAGGTTTCGCCATGCACTTGCTTGTCCATGAATCCGATCTACCCTTCATCAAGGAAAGCCTGAGAAAGTCTCATCCTGAGACACGGCCGACGCACCGAATGGAGGCGGCCGCAAAAGGCTTAGGGTTTTCAACCTATGCCAGCTTTCTGACGTCGATAAAGAGCGGCCGCCTACGGATAGACGTCGATAACGAAATGTATTGTGCCGCTTTAGGTGTATCTGCCATCATCGATGGCGAAAAGCGCGCCCGATATCTTTCGCGCTCCGTGGCTCGGGCAATGCTTCGCAAGGTGCTTGATGAGAATCCAGAGCTGACGCTACGAGGTTTCGACTCGATCTGGCATGGCGGCCGTGATGAGTTGCGGAAGCCGAAGGAAGAGCGTGAAGCTCTGTTTGCGGACAGACGACGCGAAGCCTACAATGACGATTGGGCGGCAGACCAGTTCGAGTTGGCACTGATCTTCCTTTCGCGGCAGAAAAGGACGAAATCGTTCAATCGCCAAGTTGGGAGTTACGGCTTGAAACATCGTGCCGAAGACTTGTCGCGGGCGTTCGGACTGTTCACATACTTGGGGAATTATGTTTCCAACGGAATGCTTCTTGCCGCTGCCTTTACTACAGGATTTTCAGTGAAACGCGTCGCCTACGATTCGTATAATGCCTATCTGAACATCTCCATGCAGACCGTGAACGCGGCACGAGGTTACGAGCGAAACTCGCGGATCGAGGAAAATCCGGCAATCGTTCTCTCGATGTACGCGCCAGCTACTGATTTTGAACCTGCGTATTCTGGATAGCGGCGGGATCGACCAAAACGCTGCTCCGCGCCCCGAAATGATTTGTATCAATGATGATCGAGGTTGTGTCCGGGAAGGTCAGGTCGGCAGTATTTTGCCTTGGACCAGCCTTTCGATGAATCCTGCGTAGATAGGGGAGGCTAAATGTATAGTTGCTTGAAAGTAGGCCACACGATTGCGTATTTTTCCTATGGCGCATACCTTCATCTCTATCAACTACAATAGTATAGAGGATTCTGCATGCATATTCTTCAACGCGTAGCGAAGACAACCAAGGTAAATGGCAGTGGCGTACCCTCCGACGCTGAGTATGACGTTGTGGCTGGCGTCTGGCGCGGTCAGGAGGGATTAATCGCCTTTGATCCGGAAAGCGAGATGAAGACCAAAAAGAACGATCTCGAGACCGGTGAAGATCAAAAAGGCGAATGACTTTGCTGGCGGAACGCGTGGAGGTGCTGATCTTTTCCAGTTTGGCCGATCTGTCCACCGATCGTATATGTCATCATTTGGCGGACATGAACGTGTCCTTTCTCCGGATTAACCGCGAGCAGCTTTCCGAGTGGGGGATTACGATTGATCCTTTGGCGGCCAGTATGATTTGTCGCCATGACCAGAGAGAATGGCAGGTGGGCTCGGGACTTCGGTCGGTCTGGTGGCGGCAGCCCACCTTTCTCAGAAATACGCCTGGGCGAGGGCTGTCTCCGTCAGAGCAATTGGAACGGTCGCAATGGGCTGCCTTGATGCGTGGGATGATGCTCTTCGATCAGGCGGTCTGGGTCAATCGGCCGACAGAGACTTATAACGGCGAAATCAAGCCACTGCAGTTGCGCAAGGCGGCCATGCTTGGATTCGCGGTACCGAAGACTAGGATAACCAACGACCCGCTGGCGGACATTCCGCACGTCATTGGGGACAAGGTTGCACTAAAGAGCATTGATACCGTTCTTTTGTTCGAGGGTGACGTACAGCATTTTGGGTACACGACGATCATTGATTGGAGCGAGTGCGCCGACGAAAGCTTGCGAGCAGCCCCTGCGACATTTCAGGCTGTCCTTTCTCCCAAAACGGATCTTCGAGTTACGATTGTCGGAAAGCGGTTGTGGTGTGTTGCTGTGACAGACGGTGGTGCGGCAATCGAAGGCGACTGGAGGCTTCGACCGAAGGCGGTATTGGAGTATCACGATTATTCTCTTCCCCCAGAAATCGCCGACCGTTGCCTGAAGTTGGTGGAGCAATTCGGGTTGGAATACGCAGCGATCGATCTGGCTCTTTCGAAAGATCAGTATTGGTTCATTGAGATAAATCCGACTGGGGAGTGGGGCTGGCTCGACCGAGGAGGTCGAGGGATTTCAAATGCTATTGCGGAGGCACTCGCTTGTCGTGGTCAACCTTCCTGAATCCGCTCTTGCCGGATTTCTTCCGGATATACCCTATTAATCGGAAGCTTCTGAAAAGGATGGAAGTTTGGCAAACGCACGAGGCTTTTGCTGATATCCGAAAACTCGGTGATGACGATCTTAAAAAGTATATCGAGAGCGAGTGGGTGAGAGCCAAGGAACTCGATGATAAACTTTCAAAGTTGACTGCGACACTATCGATTGCTCTGACTGTTGGTGGCGCAGTGGCGAAGACTGTTGTCGATGGTTTGGCGCCATCGACGATAAAGTACATCGTTTTGGCATTGCTGTTTGTATCGATGCTGTTCTTTCTTTGGGGGGGCGCTTGTCGGCTTCCAGGGTTTAAGACCAAAACCTCGATATGGCTATGGATCGAAATATCTCGCAATAATTGCTGAAGGCGGAGCGGGTGGCCGTCAAGCAATGGAGAATGCCGCTTGCGGGTTTGAGACAGTCAACCTGGTACGCGCAAACGAAGCATCTTTGGCAATCGGCCTGATCCGCAACGGCGTCTTTGCCTTTGCCATTGCAATGGCTGTCAGTTTCATCAGTCCCTCGAAAGGTCAGGAACCGGCTCCAGCTTTGCCAAAATTCGAATTGGTCGTGGTACAGAGCCGTATTGTCGGATTCGAAGCCCGTAATCCTCGCGACGATGCCTCTTGAGCTTTTCTGGATCGGCCTGTTGGTCAGAGGTTTATCATTGATGGCGAGCAACACGGTGAAACATCACAGCGCAGACGGCTACCAAGATCTGAAAATGCAGCGCGCGGAACGCGGCTCGTCAGGACAACCGCCGCGTGCCCCGTGCTTATTCTTTTGACTGAAGCCCCTCAATCTCTCGCCGTTGCTCGGCATGTTTTTCGGGGTTCTGTGCCCTCAGTTTCTCGAGGTTGAGAACCTTCCAACGAACGGCCGGCAGATCAGCCGCTTGTGGCAACCCGATGGCTTCGAAATCTGGTTCGCCGTCGTGGAGTGACAGCAGGAAGCGCATCGCGTTGTCGTCAAGCTTTGCGAGGATATCCGCCGTCATCCGGTTCCTCGCTGCCTTCAGATCGTCGAGGCCGACTGGCTCGATCGTCATCCCCTCGAACTCCTTGACGAAGGCCTCGTCTAGCGTTGCGAGCGAAGGCCTGACCAACTCGTGCGGCGGGCGGCCGGAACTGCCAACGTAAATCAGAAATGTTCGAAACAACGCGTCGCTCAGCCCCTCGTTTTCATAGAGCAGTTTTACGTCGAACAGATCACGCGGATGCTGCCGGTCTACCGCCGCATGGAGCTTTCCGCCAAACAGGTCCTCGAACGAAACGACCTGCATTTCGGCGAAGCCGAAATTGTCCTCTACGGCCGCGCTCACGCGTCGGCGTTCGGGTGGATGGACAGTTCCGCGCGCAACGGGAGATGTCTCGACCTTGATTTCGGCAATGCCCTGCCGGACGAGGAGGCGGGTGTGGTTGTTGCCGCCGCCGGCGATCCTCTGGACGTTCACGCCCCGCAGGTTGCCCATCAAGTCTTCGCGGATGTGCTCCAGTGTCGTGTCGATATTTTTCAGTGTCGTTTCGCGATCCTCAATCGGCAGATAGGTCAGGTCGATATCGACCGAGAGCCGCGGCATGTCGCGATAGAAGAGGTTGATTGCCGTTCCACCCTTCAGGGCGAAGGCCTCGTGGCGGGCGATGAATGGAAGGGTCCGCACCAAAAGGTCGACCTGGCGCATGTATTGGTCACGGGCCATACTGGGCCTCCTTTGGCATCAAGTCATTCGGGACTGTGATGCGATAGATGGGGTGCAGCCGGCCGCCCGGTGTCAGCGCCCGGTCGCCCTTTCCGAGATCGACAGAGGAGACGTCGATGTGCCGGCGCCAGGCATGATTGTGCTTGTCAGCAAACACGAAGAAGAGGCGCTTGGTTTTGACGCTTCGGCACAGGGTAAGGAGCGTCGTCAATAATCTCGGGCGCAGATTGGCAAGGCTCTCGAACGCCACGTCCACCTTGTGGTAGCTTTCGCCCTTTGGGACTTCGTCTAGCATTTCGAGGATCGCGCGCTCGGGTGAGGACATCGGCATTGGCCAGCGCCATGGGCTTTGTGCCAGCTCTGGATCATCGTCGTTGGAAAGGTCGAAATCCGCGTTTTCGACGCCGGTCGCCCCTTCGCCGAACAGGACGTTACTCCTGGTCTTCACGTCGGCGTCCGTCCGCAGCTTCGATAGCCATGTCGGGATATCGGATCCATAGAGATAGAGGGTAAGTTCGCGGCTGAACGAGAGGTAATGAGCATGTCCCCGCAAGGAGAGGGAGCTCGCCCCGCCGACATGGAACTCATGCCGCATGAGCCAGACGGCTGAGAGCAGGGGTATCTTCCAGCCACCGACAGCTTCTGGATTGGTATCTGAGGAGAATGGGCGGCGGTACACGCCCGACATGACTGGCTCGAGCCAGCCCTGCTTGATATAGCCAGACACGGATTGTCGCGAGATGGCATGGCGGGCCATCCATTTCGAGTCTACCAGGAAGCCGGGGGGGACTTGCTGGAGAAGTTGCTTTAGCTTTGTCTCTGGTTGTCCATTCATGTTTGACGTTATGCCACAAAATTAAAGCAGGTGCGAATGAAACTTTACAAATAAATCAATTTGTCAATTCTGAATTGACTATTTGTGTCAACTGAAAAGTGACGTGAGAAGTTTGATGCTCCCTCGGCGTAACGGACTCGGATCGCCCTAGACGGTTCAGCGCAACTGTGCAGTGTGCTCGCATTCTGGATACTGATTGCATCCCAGAAACCGGCTGTTACCGCGGCCATTCCTTTCGACCAACTGGCCAACCCGGCATTTGGGACATTGATGCAGGGGATCGCCATCGATCGATTCAAATCGCAAATCTTCGCCGGCAATGTCGGAAAGTTCGCGGATATATCGAGAAGGCTCCCGGCTATTCGTGAGCAAAAACACGCCGCGGCTTGCCCGAGTCAATGCGACATAGAAAAGGCGACGCTCTTCGGCAAACTCGAAGCTTTCTGGTCGTGGCATGACCAGATTGAGAAGTTCGTCGTCCTCGATCCGGCTCGGCACGCCGTAGTCGCCTTCGCTGACATCGAGCAGGATTGTGTAGTCGGCCTCGAGTCCTTTGGCGCGATGGAACGACAGTCCGGAAACCTCGATATTTTCGAATTTTGGCGGTGTACCCTTGAACGGATCGAGCTGGTTATAGCGCCATAGGACCATGACGTTGAGCTTTTCGCGCCCCTTTGTCCGCCATTGCCCCGAAATCCCACCCAGGAACGAATTTAGCCGTTGCAAGAGCTGGTGACACGCCTCGCCGAATTCCGGCTTGCTCCCTTCACCACTGATCGGAATGACCCGGATCGATCGTGGGATGGCTGGTCGCGTCGAGCGTACCGACTTCTTCAGCTGAGCCGAGTTTCGCTGAACGAAGCTGGCGGCCGTCTCCGCTATGAGCTGATTGCAACGGTACGTTTGCTCCAGTCGACCTTGCCAGCTCGCTCCGAAGTTTGCCTCGAACTGCGTGAAAATGGTAATGTCAGAACCGGCAAAACGATAGATCGATTGCCAGTCGTCACCAACGGCAAAGATTTTCGTGAACGGCTTCTGGTGTTTCAGCGCCTTGATCAGATTCGCGCGTGGCTCCGATACATCCTGGAACTCATCGACAAGGATCAGCGAGTAGGGGCTCCGGTATTGCCCCGTCTCCACGAGATGTGTGGCGTTCGCGATCATCGAGTCGAAGTCGATGCGTTTAGCCTGGTCCAGCTTCCGTGAATAGGATTCGGTGATCTTCCAGATCACCTGAGCAAATTCTCGGGCACGGGTCCGGTCATGGAGCGATTTGGCTCGCTCAAGCAGCATGTCCAGGGTGAGGTGGCTAGCCCGGATGTGCTTGATACAGACCGCTGTCAGCTTGTGATAGTGCTTGATGACCACTGGCTCGAGACCTTTGACGATTGCCGTGTAGCTTTTTTGTTGGAGTGGAATGCCTCGTTTCGTGATTTCTGCCTGTAGGGTTGCGAGCAGCGATCCGTCGCGTGCTTGCGCCGACGTTGTCTGAAATACGTCGATGCCGGCGTTGCGGTAGGCGGTCATCTTATGCTCGGCATGGGTAATGTAGTTGTCGAACGGGGAGGAACCGTCCGCATTGATGGCGAGGTGCTCATGGATGGTATTGCTGGCAGGGTAGTGGAAGTCCGGATGCAGATGTCGGATCCCGCCATTATCCTCTTCGATGGGGATCTGACGCTCGTATTCGAATTCGACGGACTGCAACCAGAGCCAATTGACGATCGTCTGTTCCTGAAGTGATTTCACATAGATGCCAGCCATTGTGCCAATGGTCGCATTACCTTTTCGTCGACGTGCTGAGAGGTACCGATCATAGTCCGCCTTGGAATCGAACACTTCTGCCGGAATATCCGCCTTGGGATGAAGGACGAGGAGATTGACCCAGAGCCGGGAGAACTCCGGATCCGACCGCAGCAACTCGTCAATGATCTGTTCAATGACCTTCGCTTCGCCGGCGGGGTGCTCAACCCAGTTGACAAGCTGTGGCGGCTGTCCTTCGACTTCCCGAATGACACCGAGACCGAGCGCGTGAAACGTGGTCACCTTGCATTTCAGATCGTCCGGATCGACCGCCAGCTGCCGGGCTACTCGCTCCTTCAGTTCGTGGGCCGCGTCCTTGTTGAAAGCGAGCACAAGAATATCTTCCGGGCGGTAAAGCTTCTTGTCGAGGACATAGGCGACCTTGCCGACCATCGTGGCGGACTTGCCCGATCCAGCGGAGGCGACAAGAAGGTTGTTGTCCTCCAGTCGAATGCAAGCTTCGCGTTGCTGATCGGACAACGACCGGCCGTCCAGGTCGTCGAAGAACGATCGGTATCTCGCCAGCTCGGCCGAGACAAACGCATCGTTGTATCTGTGGCGGACAGCAGGATCGGTGATGAAGGCGAGCGATCGGGGAAGCGTCGCTTTCACGGTGGCTGTCATCAATTCCGGATCGAACAGGGGGTGCGAAAGTGCCGCGGCGGCTTGACTCTCCACACTGGCAATAGCCCGTGCAAGGTCAGCATGGGCGAGATATTGGTTTTGTCCCTCCACGATAGCCATCAGTTTCGTATCCACCGCGTTCAGATGCTCGGTATCGGAGCTGATCAGATCGAAGAGGTAGCTGTTGATGAAACTATAGAGATCGGCCGCCAACCGGGTGGCAGCCTCTTCTCCAAGACAATTTAGGCTGTAGACCTGATCGCGAGCCCGGACTTCGACCGAATGCCAGAGCAACGCTTTGCTGACGGAAATCGCGACAACATTCAGGCACGCAATGTTCTCGGCGCCGTTCTGGGTAATTTGTATGGTCGCCGGTAAAGACAGGCGCAGTGTCACCTTCCATTTCCCTTGGGGAAGGAAGCGCGCAACGAAACCAGGCCGGTATGTTCGAACACGATCAGACATCAGGGCTAAGCTCTACCAGAACGTTCAGTCCGGAAGCCATGCGCAATCTATCCAGTATCGTTCATACCGTTTTGCGAATTCCGTCATCTCTCGGACATTGGCCTGAGGTGTCTGGCAGGCCCGGGCGCAGGTGGTAACAACATCTCGGTATAAAGCCTGAGAAACCGGCCGAATGCCCTCGTAGTTTAGAATCAGGTCGGGAAGCCGTTCCGTGATCACCTCGCCGCGAGGGGCCATGACAATGGTCGGCGGTGTGCTATGCGCATTGATCAAGACGTACCTCCAGCTCGGATCGGCCTGTCCCTGAGCCGGAACGAGTTCGCAGGGGCAGGCATCACCGCCTCCGGAAATCTCCTGATAGATTGCCTCGATCGCTTGAGCTTTCCTGGCGATCAAAACATAGGGCCCTGCCGGCGTATAGCCGCCCATCCGCTCGTCATACTCGATGCCCAGTAGATGCCGCAGGTCGTAGTGGGTCGATTTGTCTAGGGTCGCACGTTCCGAGGTAAACCATTGGAGTTGGCGCAGGGTGATCCCGGCTGCCGCTGCGACGTCTTTCGGCGGGTTGGGCCAGCAGGCGACCAGATTCCGGGCGATTTCAGCCGTATTGTCGTGCTCTTCGTAGGCCGGAAATTCGTAGTCATCATCGTCGTCATCGTCTGACGGCTCTTCTCCCGAAATCAGCCAAGTCCTTCGGCTCATACCGTCGTAATGAAAATAGCGGGGTTGATCGGGTGGGAGCGCCGTTTCCCAGGATGACAGCCATCGGCCAGCTTCCCAATCCCGGTCTTCGAGGGGAACAGATGGCGGTTGGCGCATCGGCAAGCTCAGCCATTGCTCTATGCTGTCCTCCAGTTTTCGATTGCTGAGGCCGCGAGGCCCGCGGTGCGCACTCCGGTTGTGAGCGTCCTGCGCATCGAGACAAAGGGCTTCCACGCATGCGGCCAACGACAAATCGACCGGATCATGCCGTTGCGACAGCCATCGGGAGTCATCGTGAGCCGAGCGAAGTGATGCAGGAGCTGTCTTATCCTTGGTATCGGCAACCTCAAGACGGACGCCGATTGTGGCGAGATCCGCCGCGAGCCCCGGATCTGCCTGTGCCATATAGCGATTGACACGAAGAACATCCGGCAAGCCCCGCAACCCCTCCGCGTCTTTCCAAGCCGTCCACAGCACCTCGCATAAAGATTTGCGCTGGCCGACGGTCGAGAATGTCAGCCAGCGGATCGGCAGGCCGGCGACGGTGACGCCGTAGAGTATGATGGGATCCAGCTCGCGTCGTTTCGCATCGGCCAGCCTTATGGGATCGCGGACAGCGACGATGCCGTGCTGAGGATGATGGAAAAGAAACTTCGCAGTCGATACGAAGAAGTGGTGCTCTCTTTGTGGCTGCTGCTGCGGTTTATCAACCATGGCTGTTCCCGAACGACCAAATCACTGTTCGCAATCTTACGATTTTGAGGTCAAAGCCCAAATCCTTTTCTCCCCGCGTAAAAAGCCGTACGCGCGGGTTCAGGAAAACCGTGAGGAATAGACCGTTTTCGAATTGCGCGCTCCGGTGCGCTCCTGCGGACAGCCGTTTAGTGTCCGTCGTCGAATGATTATGGACAGAATGGGGTCTGGCTATCAGGAGAGATTGGCTCGTCTGATGTGTTGATTTAAGCCGCGTTTGCGTGGTGTTGCAAGCGTCGGTTTTGAATGGTCTGTTGCTTGATCCTCTTTCGCTGTTTCAGGATTTCGTCTCCTCTGCCGAAGTAGACATCCGCCGGTGTGAGGTTGCCGAGGCTCTCGTGGTATCGGCGATTGTTGTAATGGTCGATGAATGCGCCGATCTGCGCTTCAAGGTCTTCGGGGAAGAAGTAATTCTCGAGCAGGATCCGGTTTTTCAGCGTCTGGTGCCAGCGCTCGATCTTGCCTTGGGTCTGCGGATGACCGGGCGCGCCGTGAAGCTGCTCCATCTTCCTGTCCTTCAGCCAGTCCGCCAGGTCTTCGGCGATGTAGCATCCGCCATTATCCGACAGAAGCCGCGGTTTGTGCTCCACCTTGACGCTGTCGCAGCCGGATGCAGAAAGCGCAATGTTCAGCGTGTCGGTTACATCACCCACCTTCATGTTCGTGCACAGTTTCCATCCCACGATATATCGGGAAAAGTCATCGAGGATGGTGGACAGATACAACCAGCCCCAGCCGATCACCTTCAGATAGGTGAAATCGGTTTGCCACATCTCATTGGGGCGAACGGTCTTGTCCCTGAATTCATTGTCCGCCTTGACGACAATGAAGGCTGGCGAGGTGATCAGATCGTGCGCCTTGAGCAGGCGATAGACGGACGCCTCTGATACGAAATAGCTTTTTGTGTCGGTGAAGGTCACCGCCAGTTCGCGCGGGGAGAGCTCCGGCTCTTCAAGCGCCAGCTCTATCACCTCGTCCCTGATAGTATCGGGAATGCGGTTCCATACCCGTGACGGGGCGGATGAGCGGTCCTCCAGCCCCTCAACGCCAAAGCGCTGGAAACGGTCATACCAGCGGTAAAAGGTCTGGCGGGGAATGGCGAGCTGCTCCAGTGTCTTCTTCACCGGCAGGTGCGATTGCTCGACCAGCCGGATGATTTCCAACTTCTCGGATGCGGGGTATCTCATTCTTCTGCGTCCCCATCCCCGATCATGCTTTTTTTGAGCAGGCGCAGCTCCAGCGTCTGCTCGGCCACGACCTCTTTCAGATCGCGTGTTTCCCGACGTAATGCCTTCACCTCATCCGTCGTTGCGGCCCGAGCCGTATCGCCGGCCAGGCGCCGCTTGCCGGCCTCGAGAAATTCCTTCGACCAAGTGTAATACATGCTTTCGGCGATACCCTCGCGGCGGCAGAGCGCGGCGATACTGTCTTCGCCGCGCAGGCCTTCCAGCACAATGCGGATCTTTTCCTCGGCCGAATAGGATTTGCGTGTGGCCCGGCGGATATCCTTGATCGCCTTGTCTGCCGTCGGCTTCTGCTGCCCGGATTTCTGTCTCATCTTCGCTTCCTTTGCGTGCGCTATGATGAGCCAAAACCCTCCCTTATCCGTTAAGCCAGATCTGTCTCAAAGGCGTTGAGACGGAACAGCCGTTTAGATGGAAGTACTTGCCAGCGAAAATACTTCCTCGTCAAATCAGTGGCTTAGCAAACGCGGTCTAGACCGACTTTTGGCGCCGCCACTTGGCAAACCTCCAGTGGCTGCTAAACTGCGTAGCAGTAGCAGCCCACCAACATTTCTTTTGGTGAAAGGACTGCGCCATGGAACCCAAAGACTCTCTCTTTCTTGAAATCCTCGGAATCAAAGCTGGCGCTCACGGGCGCTTTGCAATCGTCGCCGTGTTGTTGACTTTTCTTGTGGCGGGAGCGGGCTATCTATCGGGTCACTCCGTCGGAATGTGGTGATGTCGGCGGCTGCAACGGTGGCCCAGGCAATTTTAGGAGCTGGCGCCCGTCGCTTTGTCCAGTCCACGCGATCAACATATCTTCTCCATTCCCCGCGATAGTCCGCAGCCGCGCGGAACGAGGGAGAAAACAAGATCGGGTTTCCGTCATCCGGTGACGGTCAAAATCCAGAGGCGCCCAGTTTCGGTCTCGCCCCAGATCCGTCATGTTATTGAGATCAAGCCAAACTAGGTTGTTGAAGAATTTGAGGCCGAGGACTTTGGTAGCAGCTGGGTCGCGGGTTCGATTCCATTCAAGACCTTATAGTCGGCAAAACAGGGGGGAAGGGCTGCTCTCAGAGATATCAACGAATGACCGGAAAGGGGCCGACCGCTGGCTGGCGGCTCTTGGTTACACTTCTCAAAAAACAGACCTTCGTCTAGCTAAGGTCGGAACGGAATGGCCGAATCCCATTGCTCGAGTTTTCGCAATGACATTGAGGTTTCGGAACGACGCTTTTGTAAACGTGGTTGAGGGCTCGCTGCTCCCGCCGGTTCGACTGCTTGAGAATAGGCCAATCGATCCAGTTGCGCCGGCTTTGAGCCCTGTTCAAACGAACTCGATGCCCTCGCACTTGAAGGCGCCCAACTTCTCCTCATCAGCCAGCAGATTGCCGCTGATGTCGGCGGCGTGATTTTGATGGTGCGGCACTGGCCTCGGTGGGCGAACAGAAAACGTCCGGATTGTCGAGCGGATCCTCCATCGTGGCGCCGTTGCGGTTTTATCGGCCTTCGGAGGCTTGCGTCGCGTACCAAGCGGAGACGGCCTGTATCTGTTCTTGCGTCATGTTCTCGGCGATCTCTGCCATGACGTGCGTGTATTGCGTGCCGCCGCGCGTTCCTTCTTTCCAGAGATGAAGGTGCTCCGAGAGGTACCATTCGGGCAGACCGGAGAGATAGGGATAATAGGGGTTTCGCGAACGGCCGGCGGCGCCGTGACAGCTCTGACAGGCGGGAAGCTTGCGAGAAGCGATGCCCTCCAGTGCGATGCCCCGCCCGAGCTCCAGAAGTTCATCCCGGCTGGCCGGAGGCCCCGCAGCCGCTGCCATCGGCACCGCGCTTCCCCCGGCATCGCCTTCGCCCTCGAGCACCCCCGCCTCGTCCTGTTGTGTTTCGGCGGCCGGAACCAGCGCTTCGACCGCATCCGTCGCGACCGCCGGCGGGGCGGATGCGGGCGCGTCGTCGCTCGTGTCGGAACCAGCCGGTCCGCGAGCAGCCACGGCTTCGTCGTCGGAACCAGGGGGCGCCGGCTGCGCCGCAAAGTAGTGCGCGAGTTCGGCGAGCACCTCCGTCTCGTAGCGGGTCGCGGGCGGTTCCATGAAACCGCTCTGACGGTCGCCACGCGCAAAGGCGAGCAGGGTGGCATAGAGATAGGGCGCGGGTTGGCCGGCAATTACCGGGAAGGCGTGGCGGGCCTCGTCCTCTCCGCGGCCCAGCCCGTCGCGACCGTGGCAGCGGGCGCAATCGGAGAGCGCGTTGTCGATGATGCCGGCGAGTGCGGGCATGGTTTCACCACCCGCTTCGAGATCGTCGTCAGCCAATCCGCCGCCCAGCGCGAGGTTCGCATATTCGGCCCGGGACATCTCGGGAAGCGCCCGAAGAAACGCCACCTGCGCCCAAACCTCGTCCTTGCGGTCCTGCGCCGGCCAGGCCGGCATCCCCGAGTACTTGATGCCGTTCCTGACGATCCAGAACAGCTCCTCGTCGCTCCATTCCGCGACCTTCTCCTCGAGGCGCGGCGGCGAGGGCACCATCTCCTCGACCACCGGTGATTGCGGCACGCCGGGGGCGCCGTGGCAGGATGCGCAGCCGGTCGCGTAATGCCCGGCCGCGCGACGCACCAGCATCGGGTCGCCGAGGTCGATCTCCTCGGGCTTCGAGATCAGCATCGACTGTGTTCTGACAGCATTCTCCATCGTCCAGCCGAGGAACCATTGTGTCACCGACCAATGCCCGGCCGAGGCAGCGATCGAAACCAGGCCTATCCAGCCGACCAGCAGCGCGCCTGTCAAGCCAAGCACGGCGAGGCCGGAGATCCTCTTCCAGGTGATGACGACGTTCAGGTGCATGGATCCCTCCCGGGCGATCGCGGGCGCATTACCGGCAGTCCCAGAAGACGAAGACCGGTAGCGTCTCGAAGACCACCGCGGCGAAGGAGAGCGCGGCGAGAAGCAGCGTCGAGAATTCCAGGAAGCGCTCACGCGCCTCGGGCGTGTCCTGATTGTTGCTATAGCCGCCGCCATCGGCGCGCCATTCGCGCCAGGCGCGGCGAGCAATCAGCAGGATCAGCAGCAGGCAGACGGCTGTGACTCCGGCAATCGCCATTCGCGTGCCGCCGATGTTCCTGAAGACATCATCATTCGGCGCGCATCGGTAAGCCGCCAAAAAATAGCTGAACAGGAAATGGAAGCCCCAGATGGTCGGCGCGGCCACCAGGGTCCAGAGGTTGTCTTGCGTCTTGCCGAATACCTGCATGTATCGCCCTCACATCAGGACGGGGAGATAGGCGAGCGTCCCTACTGTGACGATCACCGTGAGCCCGACGAAGTGCCAGTAGAGCGCGACATTGAAGATATCGATGTCGTGCGCTGGCGTCATCCGCCCCGCCAGCGAGCGGGCGAGGCAGTATCCAAGCATGAGACTTCCCGCGACGCCGTGCGCGGCGGTCCAGATGATGATAACCCAGACCGTCGCCGGATAGACGTGCGCCGTGGGGCGGAGCCCCGTGACATATGGTCCCCAGAGCAGCGCCGCACTTGCGGCGAGGGCAACGAGTGCGCCCGCCGCCATGAGTGCCCGGGCGCGCCCGACGCGGCCGGCCTGATTCGATAGGCGTGCGCCGAGCGCCGCCGCCCAGGCGACCGCGAAAAGGCCGAAAGCGACGCTGGGCCAGAGCACGCCGGGACCGACCGTCGCCGGCGGCGGGAAATCCGCATGGATGGTGAAGAAGTAGTAGTAGCCGAAGACCAGGCCGAGGAACGCGGTTGCGTCGCCCATCATCATGATGAACATGGCCCACCAGCCGACCGAATGCGGCCCGGACTTGTAGAGCGGCAGCTTCAGGCCGAGGCCAACGTCCTTCTCCGGTTTCTCCGGGATCACGGCGGTGCCGCGCCAGAGCCAGACCATGATCGAGATCGTCGACAGCCCCATCCCGACGATCGTCGCTGCCCACCAATGGAAGGTCGCGAAGATGAACACGGCTCCGGTGAAGACCGCGGCTATCATCGGCATGAAGCTCGGACCCGGTACGCGCAGGCATTGCAGCGGCTTGCCATCGAGGACCGACGTGATGATTGTCTCGCGCTTCATCTCCGCAGCGTCGGGGAGGTAGAACCTTCCCTTGTCGACGTCATCGATGAAATTCGGCTGCTCCCAGATCGGATAGCGCGAGGTGACGGCCGGAATGGAGCGGACGCCCCAGCTCTCGCCCGGCATCTCGACCAGCCATTCCAGCGTGCCAGCGTTCCAGGGATTGCGTTTCGCGTAGGGCTCGTTGCCGCGCGGGCGCAGCACGTCCCAGACGATGATCAGGATCCCGGTGGCAAAGACGAAGGCGCCGACGCTCGAGATCATGTTGGCGGTGCCTACGCCAAGACTTTCCGGATAGGTCCAGACGCGCCGGGGCATGCCGGCAAGGCCGGAGTAGTGCATCGGCAGGAAAGCGAGGTTGAAGCCAGCGAACATCATCCAGAACGCGATCCGGCCGAGCCTGTCGGAAAGCTTCCGGCCGCTGACCAGTGGCCAGTAGTAATAGACGCCTGCGGCGACCGGAAACAGCATGCCGCCGATCAGGACGTAGTGCAGGTGCGCCACGACGAAATAGGTGTCGTGCGCCTGCCAGTCGAACGGCGCCAGCGCCACCATGACGCCGGTAAGCCCGCCGATCACGAAATTGGCGAGCGCCCCGGACACGAACAGCATCGGCACCGAGTGGATTACCCGACCGGTCAGAAGCGTCGCGATGAACACGAAGATCTGCACGCCGGTCGGGATCGCCACCGCTTCGGACGCAGCCGAGAAGAAGCCGAGCGAGATCGAGGGCAGTCCCGTGGTGTACATGTGATGCACCCACAGGCCGAACGAGATGACGCCGGTGCCGACCGCGGCGAGCACGATCCAGGAATAGCCGAGGATCGGCCTTTGCGCGAAGGTCGGCACGATCATGGCGACAAGCGCGATCGCCGGCAGGAACACGATGTAGACCTCCGGATGGCCAAAGATCCAGAACAGGTGCTGCCACAGGACCGGATCGCCGCCGCGACTGGGGTCGAAGAACGGCCAGTCGAACAACCGTTCGAGTTCGAAGAGGATGTCGCCGGCGATCAGGGGCGGAAAGGCGAACAGGATCATGCCGGCGACGACCAGAACATACCAGGTGTAAAGCGGCATCAGGTTGAGCCGCATTCCCGGCGGCCGGCATTTCAGAGTTCCGACGATCAGTTCGACCGCCGCGGCGAGGGAGGCGATTTCGATGAACGACAGGCCGAGCAGCCAGATGTCGGGTCCGTAGCCAGGCGTGAATTCCTCCTCCGTTGTCAGCGGCGGATACATGAACCAGCCCGAGCTCGGTGCCTGGCCGAAGAAGATCGAGCCCATGACGAAAACGCCGCCGATGAGGAAGCACCAGAACCCGAACGCCGAAAGCCGCGGGAACGGCAGGTCGCGTGCGCCGAGCAACTGCGGCAGCAGGATGATCGCAACCGCCTCGAAGATCGGCACTGCGAAGAGAAACATCATCGCCGTGCCATGCAGCGTGAACGCCTGGTTGTAGAAGTCGGGCGTGACGAGGTTGTTCTCCGGCACCGCCAGTTGCGCCCGCATGATCAGCGCCAGCACGCCGGCAATCAGCATGAAGATGAAGGATAGCGCCGTGTACCAGATGCCGACTTCGGTATTGTTGACGGCCGACCAGTAGCGCCAGCCTTTCGGTGCCGCCCAGACCTCGCGCAGCCGGTCCTCCTGCGCGCGACGGACCGCATCGTCTTCCTGATCGGGCACAGTGGATGATTTGTCCGTCGTGTCGGTCATTCGAGCGTCCCCAGCCACTGCGCGATTGCGGTGATCTCCTCCTCGGGGAGCATACCGAAGGCCGGCATCTCCACGCCCGGCTTGATGTGCTCGGTCGAGCGGATGAACGCCACCAGATTTTCCACGGTTGTTGGAAGCAGGCCCGCGGCAATTGTGCGCCGGCTCGCTACATGGGTCAGGTCGGGTCCGACGGCACCGTCCGCGGCGGTGCCGCGCACGGTGTGGCAGGCGGCGCAGCCGTTCTGCAGGAACAATCCGGCACCGGGACCGTCAACCACTGCGGCGGGGAGCGCCTGCGACGTGACGTAGGCTTCGAACTCTGCCTCGGGCACAACGACGACGCGGAATCCCATATAGGTGTGAGCCGTACCGCAGTACTCGGCGCAGGCGCCATTGAAGACGCCGGGACTGGTGGGCTCCAGCACCAGACGGTTCACCCGGCCGGGTATGGCGTCCATCTTCCCCGCGAGGGGCGGCACCCAGAAGGAATGGATGACATCAGGGCTGCTCAACAGGATCTCGGTGCGCTTGCCGAGCGGAATCCAGATCTCGTTCGCGCTCGGGACGCCGCCACGCGGCAGCTTGCGGATAACGCCGGGCTCGCCCTCGACGGCATAGGCCACCCGCCACCAGAACCGTTCTGCGGAGACGGCGATGGTGGGTCCGTCAGCTGCGCGCCGCAGTTCCGGCATCATCGTCAGACCCCACCAGAGCAGCCCCGCCAGGACCACGGCCGGAAAGACGCAGCCGCCCCAGACGATCAGCCGAATGCCGGATTTGTCCGAATAGGGCCCGGACTTGCCCCTGGCGGCATAGTAGCTGACGCCGATCACGACGATCCAGATGGCGGTGCCGCCGGCCAGCATGATCCAGAACAGGTTGAGCACGCGCTCCGCCTCGACACCCGCCGGATCGAAGGCGGATTGCGCGCCCTGGCAGCCGGCGAGGGGGGCGATCATCAGCGCCGCCGCGAGGAATCCGGGTCTCGTCATCGGGAGAGGCCTTCGGTCTGCGGCGTCAACCTGGTTGCAACGCGGCTGTCGGGCGAGCGGAGCAGAAGAGCTACCCGGATGACCAGGGCCAGCAGATACATCATTGACTGGACAACCATCATCAGGACGCCCGCGAATTGCTGATCTTCCAAAAGAGTGACGCCCCAGGGGAGGCCGCGATCCAGCTAGCTTTCGTAAAAGGCACGTGAGGAGAAGGCAAGCAGCGCACCCAGGACAAGCGAGAACTTGAAGTTCACAAACAGAGCCAGGATCGCCGATCCGAACTCGTCGCTTCGCATGCGCAGAATGGCCGTCCAGAACAGAAGTCCTGCGGCGAGCATCGAGCCGTGCATCAGCCAGTGCACGAAATCATTTTCGAGCGACAGCGCGATCGCCGCCGGAATGTGCCACAAGGTGAATACGAGCAGTTGCAGAATGGTTGCGACATCAATGCGGATGAGGAATTTCCAGCACCTGCGCCACGGCTGCCAGCGGACCGCCAGCGCCAGCCCGCGTTGCCATTCTCTCGGCAGGGACCGGATCATCGTCGGCATCGGAAGACCCAGCACGAGGAGCGGGGCGGCCACACCCATCAGCACGATGTGCTGCGCCATGTGGGCGGAAAAGAGGCTCTCGCCGATGGCGTCGAGCGGCCAGACGAGGCCTGCCCAGAGTGCGGTCAGCCCGAGCGCAAACAGCCCAGCCTGCCAAACGGCTGTACCTCTGCCGATGCCGGCGCGGCTCCAGGCGAGGTGCAGGCCGCGCCCGTAAAGCAGCAGCGCCACCGCGATCGGCGCCACGACAGTGAGTTGCAGCGACCATGCGGTCCAGAAGTCGTGTGGCGATATCGGCGCGCCCTCGGTATGGGCGCGAGCGCTGGAGGCGACCATGGCCGCAACGCAGAAGCCGACAGTGAGCCACGCTCCCGGCACATGCCCGCGCGAGGAGAGCCGAAAGGCTGCGACTGCCCCGGACAGGAGAGGGGTTGGAAGCCGGCCTGCGCGGCCACGGAAGCCGTGGGCACGGCAGGAGGGTGGCGGTCGCGTCACACCCCGCCCGCCCATTCCGCGGCCACGTCCAGTGCGCTTGCGTCGAACCAGCGCATCTCGGCACGGGTCAAGGCCTTCGCGAGGGTGGTTCCCCAGTGCTGCCACGCCGCCTCGCCGACAACGGCGATGCGGGAGAAATCGTTTCGATGGGCGGTGTCCATCTTGAAGTCTTCTCGCATTGCAGCGAGGCCCGTGTACCCTTGGAAATTCGTCAGATCGACGACGAGGCCGGGCTTCTCTACAGATGTGAGCCGTTCGTGCAGCAACGCGTGCATCCGCTCAAGATCGCTTTCGCTGAGCTCGCCTTCGCAGGCGATTGCGATGACGTCGTCACGATTTGTCCGCGTCTCGGTGAACATGGTCTTCCTCCTGTTCCTCGGGATTGCCGTGACCATAGAGGTCAGCATTTTCGTGCGCTCGGTTCTCATGCTCGAATTCAAGGGTGGAATGCGCGATGCCGAACCGATCGTTCAGCCTGTCCCTGATCTCGTTCTTGATGGCCTCGAGCCGCGACCAATCGTCGGCAGTCACGACGACATGGCAGTCGAGTGCCGCCTCATGCTCCTGCATCTGCCAGAGATGCACATGGTGGACATCTCCGACGCCCTCGACGCCGCGCAGGGTTCTGACGACATCGCCGCCGTCGATCTCCGGCGGGCTGCCGAGCATCAGCGTCCGGATCGGAGTGCCGATCTCTGTTATGGCAAGATAGAGGATATAAAGTGCGATGCCGATGGTGATCGCTGGGTCGACCCAGCGCATGTCATAGAGGATGATGAGGGCGCCGCCGATGATGACCGCGACGGAAGCCAGCGCATCCGAGAGATTGTGCAGGAAAAGCGCGCGAATGTTCACGCTGCCTTTCTGCATCGAATAGGTGAGCATCGCTGTCAGCGTGTCGACCGCGAGTGCGACAGCGCCCAGTATGACGACAGTCCAGCCCTGGACCTGGGGTGGGTCGATCATCCGCATTCCTCCCTCATAGATCAGGTAGAAGCCGACAAGAACAAGCGTGGTGTAGTTGATCAGCGCCGCGACGATCTCGATGCGGCCATAGCCAAACGTCATGCGCTCGTCCGGGGGCCGTCGAGAAATCTTGCGTGCGGCAAAGGCAATGAGCAGCGACGCCATGTCGGAGAAGTTGTGCAGTGCGTCTGCGATCAGGGCAAGACTGCCGGACAGAATTCCGCCGACAATCTGTGCGGCGGTCAGGACGCCGTTGGCCCAGATCGCGATGGAGACCCGCCGGTCGCCCGATTGCGGGTCGATATGGCCATGGCTATGGTCATGAGGCATTTGCATATGTCCTGCTTTGCTCGATCCCTGAACTGCTCTGGCCGGTCGATCCGCCACCGCGGGCCATGACTGTCTCCAGACCGGCGGAAACCAGGGTAAAGAGAACGAAGCCGCCGACGAAGGCCAGTGCCGAGAGGCGGTTGTCGGTCGCGGCCTCGTGTGCTTCCTCGAGCATGTCCTCGACTGCTGCGACCGACAGGAGCCCGGCGACGAAGCTCAGCGCGGCGTATTTCGCTGCATCCGGCGCGCTTCGCAGCAGCAACCATGCAAGTACAGCCGTTCCGAGGCAATAGAGAGGGAATGACAACGAGACCGCGATCCGCCGCTTGCGCGACACGCCGTTTTCTTTGAGGTTTGCCACGACCGAGTATCCCTCCGGAAAGTCGGCCAGTACCTGCCCCGCTGCCAACACAACGGCGAGCGAGGCACCAACCGCAGTGCCGGAGCCTATCATCAAGCCATCACCGGAGAGGTCGACAGCTACGGCAACATAAATCATCCACATACCGGTGCTGCCGCCGCTCTTCTCCGACGGCTTCATCTTCCCGATCAGCGTCCCGGCGCTGATATAGGCCGCTCCCCCTGCTGCAAACGCCAGGGCAATCCACCAGCCGGCGAGATTTTCAAGTGCCTCGGGCATCAGCTCGATGGCCACCACGCCGATGACGATGCCCGACGCCGCATGCAGCGCCAAGTTAAGAAGTCGTGGCGATGTCCGGACGAATTCGGCAACCATTGCGCCGGCGAAATTTCCGAGCCCAGGCAGAAGCGCGAGGCCAATGACCAGCCACAGGTTATTCACCACCGCTCCTTCACAATGCTGCCGTTCGCATTTGCTCCGTCCCACACACCCGCTTCGCGCGCATCACACACTGAAGCGTCCTTGGGAGGCAAACTTAGCGGGACATGATTTGTTCCACCGTGTTGGTAAAAGGAACATGCCCGACTGCCGGCGCAGGTGCTGCAGTGACCACATATCGAATCCCGGAACCCTTGAGTTTCGCCGAGCCACCGGAGTGCAAGACGGGTTCCGCGGTCACTGTACCGTCCGCTGAGATAACCCTGCTCCCGGCACCGGACAGTTTTGAATCAAACATCGACGTAGGATCGACATCAACCAAAAAAAGATGATGCCGCATAGCAACGTCCGTAACACGGGGAGAGTGTAGAATGCCCGTATTCATCACAAAAAATTAATCAGCGGTCATATAGACAAACCGCGCCAATGAAGTGACAAAGGCCTGATGACTCGCGTGTTGACCTTTGTTGCAGCATTGTTGTTGGCGCTTCCAGCGCTGGCGCACCCGGCCAATGCTGTGGATGTGTTGCCTATCTGCCAAATCGCCGGTGACACGGTCGGGTGCAATTCAACCGACAGTGAAGGTGCGCTTGGTTCAGGCGAGATCCCACTGGGTGAGAAAAGCGGAAACAAAGTTTCCGCGCACTGTCAGATGCACTTTGCGATATTTGCGGTCTCAAATGTTTCGCCAATCATGCATGAGGCGCAGGAGTATGACGCCAGCTTCAAAGCCTTGCTTCTCTTCGACATAGGATACGTGGTCCCGCGACCGCCAGACGCTCACGCTTGAATGTCCAAATGCGCATTCTGCGCTAATCGGAAAATTCAACGACGTGAGTGTGAAACATGATTTCGAGAAGAGGACTGCTGTTTGGCATTGGCGCTGGCCTTGCCACCTCCTGTGGGCTTCCCGCCTACGCCCATGACGACAAGTTCAAACTGGACGAGAAATTCGAGCCACAAAGTACCAGCTTTAGCGGTTACGAGCCCGGTACGATAATTATCGACCCGAAAAACCACTTCCTATATTTGCAACTCGAGACAGACATGGCGCGCCGTTACGGGGTGGGCGTTGGGCGGTCCGGCCTGGCTTTCCGCGGACAAGCGGAGGTGGGACGAAAAGCCAAGTGGCCATCGTGGACTCCTACAGCAAACATGATCAGACGCAATCCGAAGAAGTACGGACGTTTCGCCAAGGGTGTGCCCGGTGGCCCGAAGAACCCGCTGGGCTCGCGAGCCCTTTACTTATATCGGGATGGGCGCGATACGCTTTACCGGATCCACGGCACGACAGAGCCATCGTCGATCGGGCGTTCAGTTTCGAATGGCTGCATCCGCATGATCAACGAACATGTCGAAGATCTCTTTGAGCGGGTGCCGGTCGGCGCCCGGGTTGTGGTGCTGTAGCATCAAAACCGTTCTTCACATTCAAGAACTTGCGAGCCGCAGATCAGGCCCGGATTTGCGGCTCGTTTTCCCCGATGTTTTTTGAACGAGTCCACGATGAAAGAAACTATGAACCGCCGTCAATTCATTTGTGCAGCAGCGGGCTCTTCAGTGCTGGCTTTGTCCGGATGCACAACCGCAACCAAGACCGGACAGCTGGATGAGAAGCCTTCGCCGGATCCAAGGTTGAGCAATGTCCGGGTAATGTATGGACCGATGCCAGACGAACGGTTCCCCCTCCCCGCTATCAACATAGACAAGGTGCCATCAAAATTCTGGAGGCGTCAGGTGAATTTCACCAGCCCGTATCCGGTTGGCACAGTGATCGTCAACACAAAGACATATTTCCTTCATCTGATCCAGGAAAATGGAAAAGCCATGCGTTATGGCGTTGGCCTTGGCCGGCAGGGTTTCGAGTGGTCGGGTGAAGGCGTGATCCAATGGAAGCAGGCATGGCCGAAATGGACCCCGCCCGAAGAAATGATCGCGCGACAACCTGAGTTGGCAAAATGGAGCGCGAGCAATGGCGGCATGCCGCCCGGGCTAAACAATCCTCTCGGCGCGCGAGCCCTCTACATCTTCCAGAATGGCGTGGACACGCTCTATCGCATCCATGGATCGCCGGAATACTGGACAATAGGTAAATCGGTGTCGAGCGGGTGTGTGCGCATGATCAATCAGGATGTTGTCGATCTCTATGGCCGAGTCACCAACGGAGCCCGGCTGATAGTGATCTGACGCCAAAGGCAAGAAACGGATATGAAGCTGCAGATGATCGGTTCCATGCAACACATCAAAAAAGGGTTTCGACCCAGTTTGATCAGCGTCCTTTTGGCGGGCGTGATCGCGTCCGGATGTGTGACGAAGACGTTGGAGCTTGATGACCGAGGCAACATTCCGATCCCCCAAAAGACAATGGCGCAAATGCGGGAGATGGGCATGGAGCCCGCTGATCCGGTGCTGGTTCGCATCTTCAAACAGGAGAGCGAACTGGAGGTTTGGAAGCGAGATTCATCAGGCAAGTATGCACTGATGAAAACTTATCCGATGTGCCGGTGGTCGGGCGTTTTGGGTCCGAAAAAAGTCGAGGGCGACCGCCAGGCGCCTGAAGGTTTCTACACAGTCGGTTCCGGCGGGCTGAACCCGAGGTCCCAATACTACCTTTCCTTCGATCTCGGCTACCCGAATCGGCTGGAGCGCGCAAAGGGCTATACCGGATCGGCCCTAATGGTTCATGGAGCATGTTCTTCCTCGGGTTGTTTTGCTATTTCCGACGAGCATGTCGCGGAAGTCTACGCCCTTGTCCGGGATGCCTTGCGTGGCGGGCAACAGGCTGTCCAGGTCCAGTCTTATCCGTTTCGGATGACGCCAGAAAACCTTGCCGCGCACCGCGAAAATCCCAATTTTGACTTCTGGATGGACCTAAAGACAGGTTATGATCGCTTTGAAGTGTTGCGCCAGCCTCCCCGCTTTCAATTCTGCGAGGGACGCTACAGGTTTGGCGAACCCGTCAACGGCAATATGCCCGCCGATCCGCTTGGACAATGTCCGGCCTTTGAACCGGAGATCCAGCAAGTGGTCGAGAGGTCGGTGGGGGATCTTGAGAAAATGAAAGACCTGCTCAGCGATGGCCAGAATGTCGGCCTTGCTTATTCGGATGGGGGAATGAATCCGATCTTCCGAAAAATACTGGCCAAGAAGGGCCCGCAATATTTGTCGGAAATCACTTCATCGACTTCTGTACCCGTTAGTCGGCCGACAGCAGCGCTTGCCGATCCCTTCGGCGCCGGATCGAAGGCCCGCTAAAATAGGCGCGACAGAGGAACGATGATCGCCAGCATCACGGGTTGGTGAAGCAGATAGATTGGCAGGCTGTGGCGGCCCAGCCAGCCGAGCCGTGCGAAGAAAGCGTTTTCCGCACCAGCACTGGCCATCTGGCTCTTATTGATGTCCACGACCTTGGCGAAGCTCATGCCAAGAAGTGTAATGCCTGCCCAGGGAAACACCGGAACGAAATCATTGCTGAGAGGTGGGTTGGCTGAAAGGCCGATCCAGGCTAGCCAGCGGGGATCGAAAGCAGACAGCGATAGGTACCAGGGAAGCACCATTATCGCCAGGCCGGCAAACAGGCTGGCCAAAGCCGGGAGCCTGAGAAACATCACCCCGAGGAGACTTGCGACCGCGATCGAATGCAGGATTCCAAAGTAAACAAATGCGTTGGGGAATGTGAACCATGTCACAACGCTTATCGCCAAGGCCGCGACAACAATGATGGCCAACCGGCGGAAAAACGTCCGAGCTCTCAACTCTGTGCCATGCGCCAGAACCAGACTCACTCCTGCAAGGAACATGAAGCTCCCGGCCAGCAAACGCCCGAATGCGAGCCACAGCGGATGGAAAGCCACGCCCGATACAAATCCCGTGAATTCCAGATCCCAGACGAAATGGAAAAGAACCACGCCGGCAATTGCCGTCCCTCGTGCTGCGTCAACGGCTAGCAATCTGTTTTTTCTCATGCTTTTCAACCTCACCTTGTTCGCCGACCGTCAAGCGACGGATATTTCTGAACTCTCTCGCTTCCGCAGTGCATACATGCCAGCCCCAAGAACATTGTTTTCAGCGCCTTTCAGAACGGAGTGTCCAGCCGTTGTCCTGCGGCTGCCAGCGGCCACAGGACCCTCTCCCCCCAGCGCCATCGAAGCCCAGCAGGCAATAAGCCACCCATTTCAACCAGCGGTGCCGCCGCATGGATGATAAACAATCCAAACGGATTAATGATCCTTTTCGTCCTGCAAGTGACGGTGATCGGTCGCACAAAGCGAATGATCGCTCAACACCTCAATAACTCGGCAATCTGCAATCTTGCCACCTGCGCACTGCACAACCATGCGATTGAGTTCAACTTTCAGCGAGGCGAGACGTGCGAGGCGTTTCTCTATTTCCGCCAATTGAGCTTTGGCTATCGCATCGGCTGCTGCGCACGGCTGATCAGGATGGTCAGAGAGGCTGAGCAGATCGCGGATTGCGTCAAGCGTAAAACCAAGTTCACGCGCATGTCGGACGAAGGTTAGACGGTCAAGCGCCTTACGGCTGTAGAGCCTCTGGTTGCCAGCGCTGCGCTCAGCCGCCGGCAACAAGCCGATTTGCTCATAGTAGCGGATCGTTGGCACCTTGACCCCCGCCGCCTGCCCAAGTTTTCCAATGGTCAGCATAATTTTTCTCTTGAAGCTACAGTAGCTAGAGACATTAAAAGGGGTGGCTGACGATATCAAGCCCGAGAAACCCCTGTTGAGCGAAGGAAAAAATGTGTCGGAAACGGAAGCAAAAAAGGGAATCAGTTGCGACTGGACTGTATCTGGCATGGACTGCGGGTCTTGTGCGACGAAGGTCAAGGACGCCGTGGCAAGGCTGCCAGGAGTCACCGGCGTCGAGGTCGGCATTATGTCCGAACGCCTGCGCCTGACGCTGGACGAAGGTGAAACCGGCCGCGACAAGGTTGAAAGAACTGTTCGTGCGCTCGGTTACGGTATCGAACCGCGCGTCGCGACGGCGGTGCAGGACGAAGCTGTCGATCAGAGTGCAAGCTGTACCGGCCACTCCCAGGCCGGCGGCAAGGCAAAAGATCATTCCGGTCATGGCAGTCCCGGACACGTACATGACGATCCCGCAGATCGAGGCAAGCGGTGGTACCAGACGGCCAAGGGCAGACTGGTGATTTTTACCGCCTTGCTTCTCATGATAGCCTGGGGAGTGGAACTGATTGTGCCAGAGGTGGGAAACTGGGCCTTTGTCGCCGCGTGTCTGATCGGAGTTACCCCCATTGCCCGCCGCGCGTTTGTCGCTTTGCGCGTGGGGCAGCCTTTCACCATCGAAAGCCTCATGACGGTTGCCGCTATCGGCGCACTGTTCATCAATGCGGCGGAAGAGGCGGCACTGGTTGTTTTCCTCTTTGCAGTGGGCGAAGTCCTGGAAGGCGTGGCGGCAGGCAAGGCGCGCGACGGGATACGGGCGCTTGCCAATCTCGTCCCGAAAACGGCGCTTCTGGAAATGGACGGCGTCACACGCGAAGTGCCGGCAGCAAGTCTTGCTATAGGACAGATCGTGCTCGTCCGTCCCGGCGATCGTATTCCGGCAGACGGCGAGATCACAGAAGGCACCTCCGGGGTGGACGACAGTCCGGTAACTGGTGAAAGTGTGCCGGTGAACAAAGGTCCGGGCGATCCTGTATTTGCAGGATCGATCAATACCGAAGCCGCCCTGCGGATTACCGTAACCAAAGCCGCCGAAGACAACACCATCTCACGCATCATTCGCCTCGTGGAAGAGGCCGAGGAGGCTCGCGCGCCGACCGAGCGGTTTATCGACCGCTTCAGCCGCTGGTACATGCCTGCAATCGTCACTGTCGCGGCGCTGGTCGTGCTCGTGCCGCCACTGGCTTTTGGCCAGCCTTGGGATACCTGGGTTTACCGCGGGCTGGCGCTCTTGTTGATAGGTTGCCCCTGTGCCCTCGTGATCTCGGTTCCCGCCTCCATCGCTTCGGCACTTTCCACCGGTGCGCGGCGGGGCCTTCTCTTGAAAGGCGGCGCCGTGATTGAAGCGACTGCCAAGGTGAGCCGCGTGGCCTTCGACAAGACCGGGACGTTGACCCATGGGCGACCGGTGGTGACAGACGTCGTGACTTTGGGAAAAACAACCGAGGCCGAGCTTCTCTCTGTCGCGGCGGGCGTAGAAGGCGGCTCTAGCCATCCCTTGGCTGTCGCCATTTTGCGCAAGGCCGAGGAAGAAGGCATAGTGATCCCACCGGCACGCGATGCAAAGGCGCTGATGGGCAAGGGTGTGACCGCCACTGTGGGAGGCGCTTCCGCTTGGGTGGCTTCGCCCGGATATGCCAGGGAGAACGCCGGCATTGACGAGTCTGACCTCGCCCAGACCACAACGTTTGAGGAAGAGGGCAAGACCGCTGTGGTGGTCTTCCGCGAGAAGACCCCGCTCGGCATTATCGCTGTGCGTGACGAACCGCGCTCCGATGCGCCCGAAGCGGTTCGCCAGCTGAGAGCCATCGGTATTACACCCATCATCCTGACCGGAGACAATCCGCGTACGGCAGCGGCAATAGCGCAAAACCTGGGCATGGAATATCAGGCCGACATGATGCCCGAAGACAAGCTTAAAGCCATTCGCGACATGAGCGAACATGGCGGCGTGATGATGATCGGTGACGGCATTAATGACGCCCCAGCCCTCAAGCAGGCAAGCGTTGGCGTAGCCATGGGATCGGGGACCGATGTCGCGCTCGAAACGGCCGATGCGGCCATCCTGCGTGACCGGGTGACCGACATTCCGGCGACCATCCGGCTTACCCGTGCGGCAATGGCCAACATTCGCCAGAACGTTACCATTGCGCTCGGTCTGAAAGCGGTCTTCCTCGTGACATCCGTTTTGGGGCTGACCGGTCTCTGGATCGCGATTATGGCCGATACCGGAGCGACGGTGCTCGTCACGCTGAACGCGTTGCGGCTGCTGCGGTTCAATCCAGAGCAGGAGGCCTGATATCATGATTTCCAGCTTTGGTTGGTCCGTGCTGGTCCTTCTTTTTGGCTACCTTTCCCTCTTCTTCTGGGGCAGCGCGATCGCAGCACGGGCAGCGGGAAAGCCGGTATGGCTGTTTGGCCGTGCCAGGGGACGTGACCGATGGGCCGCAATGGGGTTCCGTGCGGCCTTTGTTCTGGCTTCTGTTGCGCCGCTACTTTGGTTGGTGATGCCTGTCTTGCGCGAGATGGATCCGTTCTGGAGCCGAGGCTCTACAGCAGCGCTTGGTCTGATCGGCGTGTTCGTAGCAGGGGTCGGCGCGATGCTTGCCTTCGCGGCGCAAATGTCGATGGGGAGCTCGTGGCGCGTTGGTGTAACCGAGGGAGCGACCGGCAACCTCGTCTCGGACGGACTCTATCGGTTCAGCCGCAATCCCACCTTTGTCGGTCAATTCATGCTTCTGGCCGGTATCAGTCTAGCGGTTCCAGCAATCCCGACGATTCTTGCCCCGCTGATCTTTTTCTGGTCAGCCTCGATACAGGTTCGTTCCGAGGAGGCTATACTTAGCCAAGCGTTGGGGCGGGATTATGAGCAGTATGCCGCAACTGTGCCGCGTTGGGTTAGCATGCGTCGCGGTATAAGGCCATGAACGCTCGGTGGGTGTGGGCATTGATCGGAGCCACAACAACCACTGATCAACTGACCAAGGCGGCGGCCTTGTCGCTGCTCTTGCAGGGTAATTCAGTGGCAGTTTTGCCCGGATTGGATCTGACGCTCGGCTTTAATGTAGGGGTGAGCTTTGGTCTGTTCTCTGACCTCATGGCTGGTAAACCGCTGGTCATGGCCGCGCTGACCGGCACCTTGACCGTGGTCCTCGCCATCATGGCATTTCGGGCGCGTCACCCGGTCGAACAGATCGGATTTTCTCTGATAGTGGGTGGCGCGCTTGGCAATGTGGTTGATCGGTTGCGACAGGGCGCGGTCACTGATTTCATAGATCTCTCTTTTCAGGGCTGGCGCTGGCCAACTTTTAACACAGCCGATATTGCGATTACGTTTGGCGCTCTGTTTATCGTGTTCGCCACATTCGCTTCACACCGATCTAAGGACACCGTCGTTGACCAATCCTGACCCTCAATCATTGTCCGGCGAGGATATGCCCTTGCTGGCGGCGTTCGTTATCGCTCTGGCCGCAACACTTGGCGCTCTCTTCATTGGGGAAGTGCTCGGACAGATGCCCTGTACTCTTTGCTGGTACCAACGCATTGCCATGTTTCCCCTGGTGCCCATCGTCGGCCTTTCGATCTGGCGCGCCGACGGCATGGCCCGACCCTACGGCCTGCCGTTGGCAGCGGCCGGCCTGATGTTGGCGGGTTGGCATTCCGGCCTTTACTCCGGCTGGATCCAAGAGGCTGTCACGCCTTGTGCAAAAACCGGGCCGTCCTGCACCGATCAGGCACAGACCATCCTTGGCCTGCCCATTCCCTATCTATCCCTGATCGCCTTTGGAGCGATCCTCAGTTGCCTTGTTCTATCGAAAGGAAGACGCGCATGAACAGACGCACTCTCTTGATTGGAGCTTCGGCTCTCGGGCTAGCCGCTTTCGGTAGCGGCGCCTTCTTCCTGACCCGGCGCCAACAATTGACCGAGGCCGAGGCAGTAACCCCGGCAGTTGATGAGGCGCAGTTGATTCGAGATTATTCGCCAAGCTTCGGCCCCGATGAGGCTCCGGTCACCCTTGTTGAATTTTTTGATCCCTCCTGCGAGGCCTGCAGGGCCTTTCATCCGGCAGTTCAGGCAATACGCGAGGAGTTCCCGGAGCAGGTGCGCGTCGTCATGCGCTACACTGTGTTTCATGAAGGATCGGACGAGGCGGTGCGTATCCTGGAGACCGCACGAATGCAGGACAAGTTTGAACCTGTGCTCAATGCCATCCTGAAGCAGCAACCAGCATGGGCTGTGCACGGTGCACCGCGTATGGACTTGGCCTGGCAGATCGCGGCGGCTGCCGGTCTTGATCTGGAACGGGCCAAGAGCGACAGGTTGTTTCCCGGAATTACAGCAATTCTGAACCAGGATAAGGCAGATGTCGAAGCGGTGGGTATCCGTCAGACTCCCACCTTTTTTCTAAACGGGCGCGAACTATCGGAACCCAGTTTGGACGGCCTCATCGCTGAAGTCCGCAGCGCGGTCGAGAGTACGTGAGGTTCCGCTAGGGCCGATTGGCATAGGATTCGAACAGGGCGAGTGTCTGCTCGCTGACATGATGTTCAATCCCCTCGGCATCACGCTCCGCCGTTTCGGGGTCAAGTCCGAGACGGATCAGGAACCGCAGTACGATTTCGTGGCGACGGCGGCATTCCTGTGCCAGCGTCCGACCTGCTTCCGTCAGGAACACTGAACGGTACTTCTCGCGGGTGATCAGTCCTTCGCGCGCCAAGCGGTTCAGCGTTTTGGTCACGGTCGGCGCGCGAACGCCAAACCGCTCGGCGATATCGACCGGACGTGCCTCGCCATACTGGTGGATCAGGTCGGCGATCAGTTCGACATAATCTTCGGCCAACTCGTTACGCCGCGCCTCGCGTACGGTCGCGAACCCGTTGGCTTGTGCTTCGGGGGCGCGGCTGTCCGGCGCGAGATCGTCGCTAGACTGTGAAGTTTGGTCAATCATCAGAGGACAATGCCGGATCGCTGCCCGATTGACAATATGTTGGTCAAGGATGTATAAGTTAGCCTTAGCTAAGAATCGGGATGGAGGCGCGTGTGCGTATCAAATTACTAGCTCTCGTCTTCGGCTTTGGGCTGGGGATCGGTCTGCTCGCCGGGCCGGCCATGGCGACCCCGGCCAGAGATACCCCTTGGCTACCCGAGGCTGCCGCCTACCGGCTGACCCTGTTTCTGGGCAATCTTACTCCCGTGCCTTGGGATGAATTGGGGCGCGCCTGGGAGGAGCCCTATCGCGGATCGGAATACACGCAAGGTGCGCTCGATTGGCTCGCGGGCCAAAGCTCCCTACCGACCGAGCCGCTGACAGCTGCCATCGCGCGCGAAGATCGGGCAGCGGTTTTCGAGGCCGCGACGCGTATTATCTCCGCCCGCATCGACGAAGAGCTTGACGCGGCGTTGGCGGCCGAGAGCCCCGCTGCAGCCCAGCAGGCGGTACGCACGGCCCGAGAGCTTTATCGCGCAATCGAGGATCATCTCGCCGCCGCCGACCCTGAAGCGGCCCGCGCGCTCGGACGGGCCTGGCTGGAGCTGTCCAGTGCCACCGGCTCCACCGGGGTGCTGGGTGCTGGAGCGACCGAACCCGATCTCAACGCAATGGCGACAGCGCGGGTGGTTGTTTCCGACTATCTCGCCGCGAACTACCGCGTCGCCGATTTTGCACCGCGCACAACCCTCACCGCCGTGCCGGAAACCATCGCCCTCAGCGGCCGTGCGGTAACGCTTCCCGCGACGCTGCCTCCGGGCTCTGACATCTTCGATCAGGATCCGTTGCCCCTGCTTGTACTGGGTTTCGAGGAGCAAGGCATAGATGAGACCGACCTGCCGCTCATCGCCTATGGCGACATGCTGTTCGACAGCCCCGAAATATTCAGCGGCCCGGCGCGTGAAATTGGCATCGCCTGCTCGACCTGCCACAACCGTTCGGATATCAACCAGCGTTTCTTCATTCCCGGCGCCAGCCATCAACCCGGAGCAGTGGATGTGGACGGTGCCTTCTTCAATCCGATGTTCAACGACCGCCGCGCCGACCCGATCGACATTCCCAGCCTGCGCGGCCTGCGGTTTACGGGTCCTTATGGCCGTGACGGCCGGTTTGCCAGCATTCGCGATTTCACCCGCAACGTGATCGTCAACGAATTCGCTGGGGCCGAGCCGACGCCCTTCATGCTGGACGCCCTCGTCGCGTACATGACCGAGTTCGACTTTCTGCCGAACGCGATGCTAACCGGCGACGGCCGCCTGACCGAGGCCGCGCCTGAGGCGGCACAGCGCGGCGCGGCGATCTTCAACCAGCCTTTTGACGGGCTGAACGGCAAATCATGCGCCAGTTGTCATGTGCCAGATGGCAATTTCCTGGACCGGCAGGCACATGACATAGGATCGGTCATCCCGGCCTATGAAGGGTCGCGCGGCGGGGCGCTGGACACGCCGACCCTGCTCGGGACCGTCTATACCGCGCCCTATTTCCACGACGGCTCGATGCCGACGCTGGCCGCCGTTGTCAACTGGTTCGACACGACCAAGAGCCTTGGCCTCAGCGAGTCCGAGCGCGCCGATCTCACCGCTTACCTTGAGACCGTTGGCGCGGCGGATGAACCTTATGAGGACTTCGACACCGAGAATACGCCATTCCGGTTGGCTTTTGCGGAGCTGACAACCTTTGCCTCCACCCTCGATACCCTTCTGCCGCGCCGGGACACTCAGCACATCCTGCTCCTGACTGATACCGTCGCCGCCGATCTTGCAGCGGATGCTGGCACCATGGCGAACCTTGTCGCACGCCCGGAGATCTACTCCCTCGCAGAACACCTGGCTGCAGTTGGCGCAGAAGTCCGCGCCGACAATTGGGCCGCCGCAGAGGCAAGCTGGGCCGCATTTCAGTCCGAGGCGCAAGCCATCGAAGAAAGGGCGTTCTGATGAACTCCATGCTCTCCCGCCGTCATATGCTGGCGCTGTGCTGTGCAAGTCTCGCGGCCCTCGCGGCACCGGTTCGCGCGCAGTCTGCCCCGTTGCGGTTGGCCTTTATTCCGCAGGAGAACCCTGAAAAGCTACTGGGCGACATCAAGGCCATCACCGGTTGGCTGTCACGAGAGATCGGCGTGCCGGTCGAAGGTTTCGTGACCATCGATCACGCCGCCGCCGTCGAGGCGCTGCGCAACGGCGATGCGGACATCTCCTTCATGGGAGCGCTGCCCTTTGTTCTGGCCGAGGCGCAAATCGGTGCGGTGCCGCTCTTATCCGAGATCTATCGCGACGCCCCCACCTACACCGGACGGGTCTTCGTGCGACGCGACAGCGGCATCACCACGCTGGCCGATTTGCGCGGACGCGATATCGCCTTTGCCGATCCAATTTCGGAGTCAGGCTATCTCTACCCGCTGGTTGAATTCGAGCGCGCGGGACTGATCGCGGGACCCGCAGAGTCGGAAGCGTTCTTCGGCAGAGTGTTCTTCGCGGGCGGATATCAGCAGGCGATGCAGGCAATGGCAGAGGGACTGGTCGATGCCGCGGGCGCCAGCCAGTATGCCGATCTCCTGCTCGCGCCAGGCCAACAGTCCCAAGTCACTTGGATCGCCGAGAGCGAGCCGATCCCTAGCCACTTGGTGATTGCCCGCCCGGGACTGGACGCCGAGGTGCAGGAAAATTTCGTGAACGCTATGCTGCGGCTGAACGAGCTCGAACATCGCGCCATGTTGCGGCATCTCTACGGCCCGGACGGCTATGTCCCGGCCGATGCGGTCGCTTTCGACGGTGTTCGGGCACTCGCCCGCCGCTACGGGCTTCTGCAATGACCGAGGCCCTCCGCATCGAGGAGCTATGTTTCTCCCATGTCACCTCGGGCCTGCCGACGCTGGATCAGGTGACGCTGTCTATCCCGCCGGGTGAAGCGCTCGCGCTGATCGGGCCTTCGGGGGCGGGCAAGACGACGCTCCTGACGCTGCTCGATGGTCGCCTGAGGGCTTGGCGCGGCCGCGTCTCGGTGCTGGGCGACGCGCTCGATGCGGACCGTGCGCCGCCGCGCGCGTGCCGGGCCGATACGGGGTTCATCTTTCAGGACTTCGCTCTTGTCGAACGCGCCAGCGTGCTGCGCAACGTGCTGAACGGCAGGCTGGGCCGCATGAGGCCGCTGCGTGCCCTGCTCGGGCGGCCGTCGAAAGACGATCTTGCGGTTGCGCGCGCGGCGCTGGCCGATTGCGGCATTGTCGACCTGGCTGAGCGACGGGTGGACAGTCTGAGCGGCGGACAACGGCAGCGAGTCGCAATCGCACGCTGCCTCTCGCAGGAGCCGCGCCTGATCCTTGCCGACGAACCGGTGAGCAACCTCGACCCCGCACGCGCAGCCGAGATCCTTTCGCTTCTAACCGAAGCCGCGCGTCGACGAGGCGCGACCACAGTCTTCTCCTCTCACCAGCCCGACCTTGCGCGGCGCTTCGCGCGGAGAATCGTGGGCATGCGCAACGGTCGGATCGTTTTCGACACTCCGACGGCAGAGCTCACCGAGGGCGCGACAGCCCGGCTCTATGATGATGCGAATGCTGCCGTACAGCCCCGCCTGAAGGCGGTGCCGTGATGGAAAGCCGGGGTTGGGGCGGCTTCGCGACGGGCGGGCTCGTCGCCGGGGCCGTGCTCTGGTCGCTCGCGACGACCGACGTCGAACTTTCCCGCCTCTTCTCCGCCGGGCCGCGCATCGGTGATTTCCTTGCGCGGATGTTTCCACCGGATCCGTCAGTGATGACCGAGATCATCAACGGCAGCGCCGAGACGCTGCGCATCGCCATCCTTGGAACACTCGGTGCTGTGCTCCTGTCGGGGCCGCTCGGCGTCTTTGCATCGGAAACCATGGCCCCGCCCGTCGTTCACCGTCCGGTGCGGACAGCTCTCGCGCTGATTCGCGCCATTCCGCTGATTCTCGTCGCCATGTTGATGGTTGGCGCAGTGGGCCTCGGCCCGCTTCCGGGCATCATCGCGGTTGCCATCCATGCAACGGGCATGCTGGCGAAGTTCTATGCTGAAGCAATTGATGGGGTTGCCCGCGGACCGATCGCCGCACTGGAAAGTGCGGGCGCCGGGCCGCTTGCACGCCTACGCTATGCAATCTGGCCGCAAATGGCTCCGGTGATCGCCCGTGATACAATCTTTCGTTTCGAGCTGAACCTACGAGAATCGCTTATCCTCGGCATCGTCGGAGCCGGTGGCATCGGCTTCTACATTCAGACCTATGTTCGCTCATTTCAATACGAAAAGGCTGCCAGTGTCACGCTGGCGGTCATCGCCATGGTTCTTGCTATCGAGGCGTTCAATGTTGCATTGCGTCGCCGCTTTTCATGATTATTTGCGTCCGGCCCGCTGCGACCCTCCCAGAAGTGATTAACCAGCGGAGCGCCTCCCGACCGAGCATGTTCAGATATTCCGCTTGAAGCTCATGTCACTAGAGGCTTTATACGACTAGCCGGAACGCGAGGAACGGCAAGGATGCGATTGAAGGTTCTGCAGAAGATGCTCTGGGCGGCGGTGGCCCTTGCTATTCCGGCTTACGGCGCGTTGCATCTTCTTGATGAGCGCGCGGAAACACCGGTGGCCGAAGTGTCTTTCCGGCCGACCTTTTCCCTGCTTGATGCTGAGGGAAGAGTGCGCATGCCCTCGGACTTTGCGGGGAAGCATCTTCTGGTCTTTTTCGGCTTCACCAATTGCCCGGACGTCTGCCCGACGACGCTTGCCGAAGTGGCGCAAGTGATGGAGGGTCTGGGAGATGACGCAGGAAAGGTACAGCCCCTCTTCATCTCTATCGACCCGACACGAGACCGCAGCCTGGAACTCGCGGAATATACTGCGGCCTTTCACCCTTCAATCCTCGGTCTGGCTGGCGACGAGGCGCAGACCCGCGCCGCAGCCCGCAGTTTCCGGATTTTCTATGAGCGCGAGGACAGTTCCGGCGCGCCGGATGGTTACACAATGGCACACAGCGCAGCACTATACCTGATCGGACCTGACGGAAACTGGCTGCGCCAATTCAGCTATGGCACGCCAGCAAGTGAAATCCTTAACGACCTCAGGCAAAGATTGTGAATACGATGAAATATCTTCTGACCGCTCTCCTTCTCAGCCTATCCGCCACCCCGGTACTGGCGTGTGAAACTGTTCAACTTAGCTCACTCGAAATCTCGGAAGCCTGGTCGCGGGCTTCGATCGGAATGGCCCGGCCCAGCGCCTTCTATGTCACCATCCGCAACACTGGCGTGAAAGACGATGTGCTTGCCGGCATCGCGACGCCGGTGTCCGGAAAGCCCATGCTGCACGAAACAGTGGTGAAGGATGGCGTGGCTTCGATGCCGCACGCTACGGCGATTCCCGTGCCAGCAGATTCCACCGTGCAATTGGAGCCAGGCGGCTATCACGGCATGCTGATGGGTCTTACACAGGTGCTGAAGGAAGGCGAGACGTTCCCGCTTACACTGACGTTCCGCGAGGCAGGCGACGTGACCGTTCCCGTGGCGATCCGGGGAATGGGTGCGAAAGATGCAGGCTGCGTGGACAAAAAAGATTGAGACGCCGTACGCTGCTCGTTGCCGGGGCGTCGGGCGTCGGCGCGCTGGCCTTTACGCTCGGTCTGGGGTGGTGGCAGAGCCGGGACAGCCTGCAAACGGGCTCCGCGCTGATACCATTGCGTATCGGCAAGATGTCCTTCACCCTGACGAACCATCATGGCGTGACGGTGAGTCCATCAGAGTGGATTGGCCGCCCGACAATAGTCTTTTTCGGCTTTACCTGGTGCCCCGATGTTTGCCCGACAACGCTGAGCGATATTTCGCTCTGGCTGCAAGATCTCGGCCCTGACGCCGACCGGATGAATATCTTTCTGGTCAGTGTCGACCCGGAGCGCGACACTCCACAGGTTCTTGCCGACTACCTGTCGAACTTCGATCCAAGAATCACCGGTCTGACGGGGTCACCTGCCGAGATCAAGCGCGCCGCGGACGAATTCCGCGCAACATTCGAGAAGGTGCCGAGGGAGGATGACTATACCATGGACCACACCGCCGGCGTGTTCCTGTTTCGGGCCGACGGGCGATTTGGCGGGATCATCGATTATCACGAGGATCGGCATGTGGCTCTGCTGAAGATCCAGAGGTTGTTGAAAGCGGCTAGCTGACCGGCTCTGTTGGCTTGGTGTTGTGGTCGCAAAACAAGCCGCCTTCACGACGAACTTCATGCGGTGCTCTTGAAGAGTTCCGACGTTGACCCGGCTTGCGGCGACAGGTTGCCTTTCGATCCTGTTGGACCCCACAAGCTCTGATGTTCAGCCTGCCGTTGGGAAATCGGATACTTCCTCACTCGTCGCTAAACTGTTGTGGGTGGAAGCACTTTCGCGACATCTGCAACCAATCAATGCGGCTGCGTTGCATGCCCCACCCCTGAGGAGACCTAAGCCCCCAATCACCTGTACGCTGGATGCGCTGACTTCAAGGCGCGCATGGCATAGATTGCGTCACTCACATCCCGTTCTTGGGTCTGACAAAAAGATGGCGCCACCGGGATAGCCATTCCCGTAATTCCATATAGACCTTCCCCGAAGCCAAAATGACAAACGAAAGAGTTCGATTGACCCTCCTGCGTGAAACCCTCGAAAACCGTCAGGTCCCCATCTATTTTGGCGCTGTCGTCCTCGGCATGATTGTGGCGGTAACTCTCAACGGAATGACGGCGCTGGAAATCGGCATCAACCCCGCGCTGGCATTCATGTTATTCGTGACGTTCCTCCAGGTCCCCCTAGCCGAGTTGCGAGTGGCCTTCTCGCGCTTTCGCTTTCTTGGCGTCCTGCTGCTGACCAATTTCGTTGTGGTTCCTGTTCTGGTGGGAGCCCTTGTTCAGTTTCTGCCGCCCGATCCGATGATAAGGCTAGGCGTGCTGTTGGTGCTTCTCGCGCCATGCATCGACTATGTCGTAACCTTCTCGCATCTCGGTCGTGCCGATGCCCGTCTCCTGCTAGCTGCGACGCCCGCGCTTCTGGTCATCCAGATGATGATGCTTCCCGTCTACCTGGGTTTTTTCCTTGGCCCTGAGGCTGGGTCTCTTGTGACAGCGGGGCCATTTGTTCACGCATTCGCCTGGTTGATTGCGGTCCCGCTTGTCTTCTCCGCTCTCGTCCAGTTTTGGGCCATCAAAAGTGCCGCGGGGGCACGTGTAGCCTCGGTTCTTGGGCTGCTCCCAGTTCCCGCGACAGCGTTTGTATTATTCGTTGTCGTGGCCGCTGTGGTGCCGCAACTCGGCCCCGCACTTGATGACACGTTACGGGTCGTCCCGATTTACGTGGCATATGCGGTTATTGCACCCTTGGCGGGATGGGGCATGAGCAGGCTGTTTTGCCTTGATGCGCCAGCCGGGCGGGCCCTCGCGTTCAGTGCCGCAACGCGTAATTCTCTCGTCGTCCTTCCGCTGGCATTCGCTGTTCCCGGCGCGGTCCCACTCCTTCCTGCGATCATTGTCACGCAGACATTGATCGAACTTATAAGCGAGTTGGCGTATGTCCGTCTGGCGCCAAAGCTCGGTTCCAAAATGGCTGCATGACGGATCCAGCGGCGGAGACCGCGATACGAAACAACGGCAACAATTCCGGCATGGCGCTGATGCAGCTGACTTGAGACGGAAGGGAGCATTTTGATCTCTGCGCATGTTACTCTACCCGAGGACTGCGCGTTTACCGCTCAGCCGTGCCTTCATGAACCTATCTTCGACGAGATTGAGGAAATATCTTCGGGACAAAGCATGCGAACGCAGGATGCGATACCTGCAAGCTGATCCTGACGACATGACAGCATGAAAAGTCGCAGATTGAGAGATTAAAATCAGCCGCAACCGCGCGGCGATCCAGCGATCAATCAAGATGCTCCGCAGAAGCGGAAATGCCCAACCACGAACGATGGAGTCTCGCAATGAAATTGGATAAATTTTTAGAGAAATAAGTATAAAATCGTTAAGCATGCCCATTTGCGGGATATTATACTCTGCATTGTAGTCTTCTCCTCAACGAAGGGGAGAATAATCAGATGCAAGATAAATATAAAGCGAAATCATATTCCAAAGTATCTGCATTCGCACTCGTGTTGCTCTGCGCTTCATTCGCACAGGCTTGTGCTTACGAAACACTCGAAACAAATCCTGAAGTTCTTATAAGCTCCAGTGCCGCCGCTCCCCTCTTGCAGAACCGGAATGTCGCCCGGGGTTCAGCTTGGCTGACCACGGAATACCTCACCACGACCCTTGCCCTGACCCAAGCTGGCCTCGCTCCCCTTGATCTTGATGTCGATCCTGACTTTGACCTTGCTTCCACCAACGACCTCGCACTACCATCGGCGCTCACAAAACTTGCCGATAAGGGCCTGGCGGAAAATCCGGCTCTCAATGAAAAGATGATCGACCAGGCCCAGGTCATCACCGCCTCGATTCCTGCGATGGCGGCCCCCGCTGGGGTGTCGATCAGCCAGACCATTCGTCAGGAAGCGCCTTTGTTCGGTGCCTACAGGATCCGCTTCGGCAAGATCAAGAGTGGTGCCCGCATATCCGGCCTGATCAAGAAGGCTGTCGCTTCCGGCGCACCCGACGACATTTGCACCGAAAAGTGCGCAGACCTTGCCGATCAACTTGCGTTGAGCGGATCAACTGTCAGCGAGCAACTCCGCCACGTCTCAGCATCAGTCAACAGAATTGTCGCCTACAAGGCAGACGACCAGAACCATGAACGGGTGGACTACTGGTCGACGCCCGGTGAAATTCTGGATCGCAGCAGTGGCGATTGCGAAGACTACGCCATCCTGAAAATGGCTTTGCTGGCCCGCCTCGATGTTCCTATGAGCGCCATGGAAATAGTCGTGCTCAAGGATACCAGCCGTAATCTATTTCACGCCGTTCTGTCTGTTGCATTTGAGAATCGTAGCCTGATCCTCGACAACGTGACCGATGCTGTTGAAGCTGACACGGCGAAGGAAAGCTATGAGCCTCTGTTTTCGATTTCTGGCACCGCAAACTACGTATTCGGCTACAAGGGTGGCAAGTCCAACCTTACGGCCTCACTCAAGGAGCTCGGAGCAATTGCGCCAGGTGCAGGCTTCTGAGCGCATAAGCCTGGCACAATTCTCCAATCGAACTTGCATTTCCGGATGAAGCGGAATTTCGGTCCGCTCAAGCCGCGCCACGTTCTTCGCTTCGAGAATGATTTTTGATGTGTTCTTGACGCGCCGGACGTGGCCCGAGGACAAGATGCGTATGGTGTGCTCGAAACCTATCGACTACAGCGCCGCACATCCAATCGGATGCGCGGCGCTGTAACTCTTTGAATCAATGCATGTCGCGTTCAAATGAATCCATTTGAACGCGACATGCATTAGATATATAATTCCTGGCAAATTCACCAGCCACTCCTCTTTGGCACCATGAAGGGCTCGTTTTCCTGGCGCGTATAAGCCGGCTCACCAAAATTGGGCTCGGGGCTGGTTTAGCACCAAGAAGGGGCCATGCGATTTTGGGGGCCGGTGGGTCGGTCCTGGCTATTGAAACTGATGAGGTGCAAAACTACGTACCAGCAAGGATTTTCGAGCTCGCTATGCTGACGAAGGAGGTCTCGCTCGAATGCGAAAACGGTCCTTACCTTTGCCAAACGCGATTGGGACGTGGTGAATTGCCGCCCGTATTAGAGACGGGCATTTCCGTGCTCCGCTCCCGCTTGGGACTTTGCGCTCGGCCTAGAACATTGGCCAGGCCGTCGTGCGATCAGCCAAGACTGGAGACATATGCCAATCCAAGGCCCCGGCTCGCTCAGGACGTCTTTCTCCGCACCGAGTTCCATCCACCCGAGCTGGGAACCAGCTTCTCTTGGAAGCGCGCCGCAGTCTTTTGGGTCAGCGTGCCTTCCAGTGACGAGCAGCTTCGTGTATCCGATCTCGACAAATCGTCAAGATCAGGTAATGGACAAAAATGACCGACACTTCTCTGCGACTTTCGATCGAAGAATCGCACACGTTGGCGCGACAGCGCAAGCGCCGGAACATTTATCTGCTATTGGCGTTGTGCTGCTTCGCAGTAACCGTGTTTGGCGTGAGCATCACTCACCTGCAGTTGGAAACCCAGATGGATCCGTTGCCTTCACAGCCAATCACCGACAAGTGATTGGCTGTGTGCCGATGGTGCATCCATAATTTGGGGATGGATCACATCGGACTTTCTCACCTGCTGGCACGTATCGGCCTTTTCAGCGCGACGACCCTGGCGGCCTATTCGGGCTTTGCAGTCCTGTTTGGCCTTTTTTGTCTTGTCGGAGGCCATAACATGATGGAAGCATTGTACGGAGGGTTCGCGAGCTTTTTGCTAGCTCTTGTTGTAGGCGCTGGAGGTGTTTGGATATCGACCTCCAGCCCACGATTCAACCAGAGACGAGACTGACCCATGTGTTGGGGTCATGTTGCGATTGGCGCTTGAGGAAATAGAGTTCTGTTTCTTTCCAGAGCAGAACCCGAGGTTCAACGTTGTCCAGAACGAAATCCCCCCGATCGGTGATAACGGTCAGGACCGCATGTCCGCCTCCATTTGCATCCCGTCCAACCGTCATTGATAGTGCACCCAAGGGTATGCCCCGTTGATTTAGGCGTTTGCGCTTTTCAAGTGCGTAATCTTCGCAATCGCCAACATTTTTGGGATATTCCCACCGCTCTTCAACCCCGAATATTTCGTTGTCGGTCAGAGGTGCAACGGACGTATTCACATCATCATTGGTTTGAATGATGTCGCTCCAAAGTTCGCGTGTCAATTCGACGATCTGGCCATCTGCGGGGCGGTCACAGCGATCGGCGTAGCGCTGGCAATAGTCATAATAGCCGATAGGTATTGTCGTTCTGCCGAACGTCACCATATTCGCAACGCTAGTTGGCTGCGTCTGGTTGAGATGGAGTGCATTGGCGCCGGCGGCGCCGCATGACAAGGCGAGCGCAAGCGCCGCAATAACTGACTTTCCCATGTTGAACCTTTCCCCAAAGTTGATGGAAAGACACTACGAGGAACAGATAAAAACTGGGAAAAATCAAAGACTTGGATTTATCTCAAATGCGATTCAAATGCTGCTTTAGCAACACACGATTTAGAAACAATTGGATTGCTGAACTTTAGTAGCTCAGTGCGAAATCACACGCCCATCGGCTTGGAAAATCGGATAGGACCGGACACCAGTTCCACAATTGATGCGTTCCTGAACCCTTACAAGCGGTGCGACAAAACGTGTATGGACAGGTCACCAAGTTTTAGCTATTCGATATGAGATGAAAAGGTATGCCCGCATTCTAACGATCCTCATGCTCGCCGTTTTCGCGGCGGGTTCGGTCGCGCATACCGCGAATGCAGCCAGCATGAATATGACGATGGCCCTTACCGCCGTCGAAAACGGCGATATGGGCAGCTGCAAAGATTGCCCTGTCGGCGGCGGTGACATGCAGCCGTGCGATTATTTCTGCGTTTCTCCCCTGTCGGCCATCCTGCCATCGGGCGAGGCCGGCCTGCCTGAGGCGGTGACGACCACCGAAGTAGCGGTTTATCGAAGCATGGCCGGACGCACCGGACTGCCGAACCCTTACCCTCCGAGATCCTCCACCCTGAGCTGACGCTGCCCGGAATCCGTTTCGGCTAGCTGCGGCTGACTTCATGCGCGATCAATCTGATCGTTCATGGTCCTACTCAGCATCGCGGGGTTCGCGCGCTGCGGGTTTGAGTTCCCCTCAGGATAGTTGGAATATCATGACATTGTTTCTACCGACGCCAACGCGTCGAGCCTTTATCACGTCCGCTATGGCTTTCGGGGCCAGTGCAGTGCTCTCGGTTTCGGTAAACCGGACAGCTCGTGCTGCGCCCGGCGAAACACCCTCCGCAATAGCCTTCGATGGCAATGCGCTCATCGTCGGAGGTGCTGGGCTTACCCGCCGCGACGATGGCGGAGTGTCCACACCGCTGCCCGGTCCGAAGGGCGGCAGCATTCTTTCGCTTGCGACACACAACGACCGTGCCGGTCGGATTGCGGCGGGGCTGTCCAATGGGGGCGTTGCGCTATCCGAAGACGGCGGGCAGAGCTGGGAGGCGAGAAGCCAGGGTTTACCCGAGGCTCCAGTAGTTGCTGTCGCAGCGGCTGCTTCAAACCCCGAAACCCTGTATGTTTCCGTTCATGGCGACGGTCTATGGAAAAGCGAAGATGCTGGCCGGTCTTGGGTCTTCGCGATGGACCGGCCTTGGCTGGCAGATGCCGAACGCGACTTGACTGCATTGGCCTCGGTCGATCTGGCCACGGGCATGGGCGGCATCTGGTTATACGCTGGAACCGGATTGGGTCTCACCCGCGTGCCCGACTGTTTCTGCCGTTGGCAGGACGTGCAGCCAGGCGATGCGATGGACGCATTGGTATCCGGGGCAGCGCCTGCGCCGGAGGCACCGTTGCCCACCGGAGAACCGATCCACGCTTTGGTGAGCGCAGCGTCGGTTCCGATGAGGCTCTATGCCGCCCTACCTTCCGGTGTGTGGGCTTCCGCGGACGCGGGGGTCGTCTGGGCGCGACGCTCGTCTTTCCGCACTGATGCGGTCGCCGTCCATCCCAACAATGCCGATCAAGTCGTTGCCCTCACCGAGGACGGTCTCATCCAAACTCGCGATGGCGGTCTGTCCTGGACCCCGCTCGCTAACAATTAATGGAGAACAACATGAAAAAGATCTTTGTTGCCGCAACCGTTACCGCCTTGGCTGTCATTGGTAGTGTGGCGTTTACGGCGTTGACCTCGGCTCAAGCTCCCCAAGACGCAAGTGCCAGCGTTGCTGGTGCCAAGGCGATCACAATCTGGCGCGACCCCGGCTGTGGATGTTGCGATACCTATGCCGACTATCTGGAGACCAACGGCTTTTCTGTGACGCGCGTCGATGATCGCGATTTCGACAAGCGCTCGGTTGAAATGGGCGTTCCCGAGCGAGGTATCGGGTGTCACCTGGCCGAGATTGACGGCTATGTCGTAAGCGGGCTCGTGCCTGTCGAGATTATCGAACGGCTGGTCAGCGAGCGTCCAGATGTCACCGGCATCACGTTGCCCGGAATGCCGGGGAATGCTCCCGGCATGGCACCGGCAAAGACAGGCACGCTAAAGACCTACGCCTTCGGCAAGGACGGCGTCGCCGTTTACTCCGATGAGTGATGGCATGAACGGTATGATGGATGGCTCCATGATGGGCTTTATGATGTTCGGAGGTGGTCTGTTCAGCCTTCTGATCCTGGCTGTTCTGGTCCTCGGCATTTTCGCGTTGGTGAAGTTTCTGCGGGGGCGGCAATGAGGCGGATGATGCTTCTCCTTTCCGCTGTCGCCTTTTCGGGTCTGGCAGCTATCGCCGCGCAGGGGCAATCGCAAAGTACCGGTACACAAGCCGAAGACCTGACTGTGCTGGGTTATCCTGTGACAGACGAGCAGATCACCCTCGGAAGGCAAGTTTATGCGCAAAACTGCGCCTCCTGCCATGGCGCCGAGCTCCAGGGTCAGCCGAACTGGAGGCGCAGGCTGGAGAACGGCCGCATGCCGGCGCCGCCCCATGACGAGAGCGGCCACACCTGGCATCACTCGGACCAGGACCTGTTCGACATCACCAAGTTCGGCGTCGGCGGTGTCGTTGCGGGCTATGAGAGCGACATGCCCGCGTTCGAGGACATCCTGAGCAACGAGGAGATCGCAGCGGTACTCGCATTCATCAAGAGTACCTGGCCCGAGCGCCAGCGGGAATCACAGGCTCGAGTGACGGCCAAAGCCGGTGGTGGGTTATGACTATGGACAGGGAACAGTCGTTCGCCAAAACGGGACGAAGCGTTTTGGCCTTCCTGCCGCTTACTGTCGCTGCGGTGCTTGCCATCTTTCTGGCCTGGGGCTTGACCCAAGACCCTGGCAGTCTTCCGTCCGCGCTCATCGGCAAGGTGGTGCCGGAATTTGACCTGCCGCCGGTTCAGGGACGATCGCTCGGGCTGTCGAGCGATGATCTCAAAGGAGAGGTATCGCTGGTCAATGTCTTTGCTTCCTGGTGCGTTGCCTGCCGCGAAGAGCACCCTCTGTTCATGCAGCTTGCAGCGCAAGGCACCGTGCCGCTGCACGGCCTCAACTACAAGGATCAGCCGGACGATGCGGCGCAATGGCTGGACAGCTTGGGCGACCCCTACACGCGCACCGGAGCCGACATCAGTGGGAAGGTGGCGATCGATTGGGGCGTCTATGGCGTACCCGAAACCTTTGTGGTCGATGCGGACGGGCTCATCGTCTACAAGCATATCGGACCGGTGAACGAAGAGGTGCTCGCGAAAACCATCCTGCCGCTGGTGGAATCATTGCGCCAGCAGACCGCGGACCAGAAGATGCGGGGCGCTGGTTCATGACGGCTCTATTGCACGCAAAACGCACAATCTTAATCGCACTTGCGGCAGGGGGCCTCGTGGTGGTCGCGCTCGCAGTCACCGCCGCAATGATTTACATCGACGGCGATAAGGGCTCCCACCCCGTTGGCGACAGACCAGGCACAATACTATTGCCCCAGCCCTTCGTCATGCACGAAACGCCTCGGCCGCTTCCCGTGGTCACGTTCGAGGACGGGGCAGGTCAGGCTCTCACGCTGGCCTCATTCAAAGGCAAAACCGTTCTGCTCAACATCTGGGCGACCTGGTGCGTGCCCTGCCGCGAGGAAATGCCAACGCTTGATGCGCTTCAGGCAAAACTCGGCGGCCCCGGTTTCGAGGTTGTGCCTCTTTCTGTCGACCGGGCCGGGCCGGAGGTAGTCCGCAAATTCTATGCCGAGATCGGTATCCGGAATCTCGGCCTCTATATCGATGCATCGATGCGGGCTTCGTTCGACCTTGCGGCTGTCGGCCTACCTACGACGCTCCTGATCGACGGTGAGGGGCGGGAACTGGGACGGCTCGTCGGCCCGGCAGAATGGGACGCGCCCGAGATGATCGATTTTCTCAGAACACATCAGACCTCGAACTGAAAAGGAAGCCTTCATGGATAAGTCGCGACAATACAGCACCGAGGACGGTTCGTTTGGCCGCGATGTTCTCTACGCGCTTCGCTACTACCTCAGCGGCCGTCGCGGATACCTCATACTTGCGGCGGTCCTGATTGCTGGCGGTCTCGCGTTTAATTGGAGTTGGCTAGCCGCGGCAGGCATAGCGCCGCTGCTCCTCACAGCACTGCCGTGTGTCGCCATGTGCGCGCTCGGACTCTGCATGAACAAGGTTACCGGCGGTTCCTGCAAGTCAAACCAGGCCGGAAACCCTGCTGCCGCAGACGGTGAACCTTCATTACCGGGCGGAGCCCAAAATGACCTCTTGTCGGACGAAACCGTGCAACACGCACAATCCGTCAGTGTGGCGGTTTCGTCACGGCATTCCCTATCCCTAACCAAGCAGAAAAGGAACACGACCGATGATTAAACCTATCAAGTCTCTCACTATGGCTGCCGTTTTGATGATCAACATCGCCGCAGTCCCGACCCTTCAAGCCGCTGAGCACAAAACTCCAAGCAACCAGGGCTCCATGATGGAAGAGGGCAGCATGGGGAACAACAAAGATATGATGAATCAGGACGGAATGTCCGGCATGGGCGGAATGGACGGCATGATGGGCATGATGAAAATGATGGCCCAGATGGCGCCGATGATGGAGCAGTGCACCAAGTTGATGGCCAGCATGACAGACAACATGAAATCGTCGACAGACCAATAGGAGGCTGAGATCCCCCCGCCCGGACATTTGGTCCGGGCGGGGGGGCTGCGAGAAACAGACATGACATCAGGCAAAACAACACATCTCAGACGAATTCGCTACGGCCTGTGGTTCCTGGTGACCATTGCCGCGTTGGTGATCGGTGGTGCCTATTTCGTCCGGACGATCGGCGTCCGCGAGCCGCCGTCGGTCACCACCGGCGAGGCCGCAATTCGCTCCGAGTTTTCGTTGATCGACCACAACGGAAATCGCGTGACCGAGGCCGACTTCCTCGGGCGCTGGCAACTCGTGTTCTTCGGATTCACCTATTGCCCCGACGTCTGCCCGACCACGCTCGCCTACATGGCGAATGTGCTGGATCGGTTTGGCGGCGAGGTCGAGCGGGTCGCACCGATCTTCATCACCGTCGACCCGTCGCGCGATACGCCGGAGGTGATGGCGGAATATGTCCAGGCCTTCCACCCGAAGCTGGTTGGACTGACCGGATCCGAAGCCGCGGTCGCCGCAGCTGCCCAATCCTTCCGCGTCTACTACGAGAAGATGGAAGAGGAAACAGCGCCGGACGGATATCTGATGGCGCACTCCGGGCACATCTACCTGATGACACCCGAAGGCCGCTTTGAGGATGTCTTCCGCGAAGGCGAACAGTTCGCGGAAGAGATGGCCGTCGAGGTCCTTGCAAGAATGAATGGAAAATATTGATGAAAATACTGATTGCAATAGCGGTGGCGGTCTGGGCGGGCGCATCGCCGGCACTCGCAGAGGAGAGTGTCCGCGTTTCCGATGCGTGGGCGCGCGCGACCATCCTCGCGTCCCGGCCCGGCGCTGCCTATCTCACGATCGAAAGCGCCTCGGAAGACCGGCTTGTAGGCGTGACGACGCCGGTCGCAGGCCACGTCATGATCCACGCGATCGAAAAGGACGGCGACATAAGCCGCATGAAACACATCGAAACGCTTGAATTGCCATCGGGTGAGCGGTTCACGCTCGCGCCCGGCGGCATGCACCTGATGCTGATGGGACTGCAAGACAAACTCAGCGAGGGCACGACATTCCCTATGACGCTCAGCTTCGAGAACGCCGGAGAGATCACCGTTGAGGTTTCCGTGCTCGGAATAGCGGCCGAGGGGCCACAGGAGGTTGCTGAATGAAGCGCTTCCTGATCCTGGCCTTCCTGCTGGTTGCACAGCCGGCATTCGCAAATCATCCCGGTGAGCGCATCGATGAGGTGATGACTGAACAGGAGTTGGCCTTCGAGGTGATGGATCGTCCTTCCACGCCCGATCTGGATGTCGAAGAACCAGGCGGCAATGTCCTGCGCCTCGGCGATCTCCATGATCAGATCATCGTGCTGAGCTTTGTTCCGCAGAACTGTGACAGTCCATGCGCCAAACAACAGGCCGTTCTTGCGAGCGTGCAGGAACAGGTGAATGCTTCGCCGATGAAGCAAATGGTCACGTTTGTAACCGTCCTTGACGCAGATGCCTCGACCCAGGCTCCGTCGGACCAGGCGAACTGGCGGCGCGTGATCCCATCGGACGACGAGACAACCGCCAGTCTGGCGGATCGATTTGCGGCGTTCAGCGGCCGCGACCAGGAGTTGCCGATGGCGCATGTCATCGACCGCAACGGACGGAATGCCGGTATTTTCCATGGATCCGATTTCAGCAAAACAAATCTGACCCTCTACATCAACCAGCTCATCAACAACGCGCATGCGCCAAAGCCGCCTACCGAAAAGGGGTGGTGGGAATGGCTGACAGGCCTGTTCTGAACAGCGGGAGAAGGAAGTTGACGCAATTTTCGAAATTCACGGGGCGCCGCTTCGGCTTTCTCCTGCTGCCCCTGCTGCTGATCATCGCGGCAGGCACCTGGTATCTGATCGATCCAGGGTTCAGGGCCGGCCAGCAGCCCACTATCGCGTCGGAGAACCTGCCGCAGGACGCGTTCGAGCGGCGCGTGCGCGACTATCTTGTAGCCAACCCAGAGGTCATCGTCGAGGCCATGCAGAACCTCGAACGGAAGCAACGGGAGGCGGAACAGACGGAAGCTCAGGCAGCCCTTGCCACGCACCGTGACGAACTGTTCAAAAGTCCCGAAAGCCCAGTTGGCGGCAATCCGCAAGGCGATGTGACGTTGGTCGAATTCTTCGATTACAATTGCCCCTATTGCCGCCAGGTTGCGCCAACGATGATGGCGGCGGAAGCAGACGATCCGAAACTGCGCATCGTCTACAAGGAGTTTCCCATTCTGGGGCCGAATTCCGTGTTCGCGGCAAGGGCAGCGCTCGCGGCCCGCCAGCAGAACCTCTACCCCGAATTCCATAAAGCAATGATGCAGGTGTCAGGAGCTGCCGACGAGGGACGAGTGATGGAGGTTGCTGGGCAAATCGGCCTGGATGTCGAGCGGCTGCGAAACGATATGGCCGATCCCGCTGTCGACGCTGAAATCGCGCGCAACCTTGCGCTCGCCCAAGTTCTGCGGATCAACGGTACGCCGGGCTTTGTTATCGGTGAGGAAATATTGCGCGGCGCCACCGACCTGCAAACCATGCAAACGCTGATCGCGCGTGCCCGGAAAAGCGGTGACCAGTGAGCTCGGAAGAAGACTTGAAGGGCCGTCCGAATGCCTGAACTCTCCAATATTGGTATCCTGAGCGCCTTCGTTGCCGGCATCGTCTCATTCCTGTCGCCTTGCGTACTGCCATTGGTGCCGGGGTATGTTTCCTATGTCGCCGGCCGGTCGACGATTACATCACCCTCAGGTGAGGTTTCTGTTGCGCGAAGCGCAGCGCTCGGTTTCAGCCTCTGCTTCGTGCTCGGCTTCACAACCGTCTTTGTCATCCTTGGTGCCAGCGCTACAGCGTTGGGGCAATTGCTGCTTCGCTACCGCTTCGAGATGAACATCGTCGGAGGCGGGATTGTTACGTTGTTCGGATTGTTCATGCTCGGAACCATTCGACCCACGTGGATGATGCGCGAGGCACGGTTTCACCTTGATCTGCCCGGCGGCAAGGCCGTATCGTCCTATGTGCTGGGCCTGGCATTCGCTTTCGGCTGGACCCCCTGCATCGGTCCGATCCTCGGTGCCATCTTGACCGTTGGCGCGGCATCAGCCTCGGTCGCCGACGGCGTCGCACTATTAGCGATCTACTCGCTGGGCCTCGGTGTGCCGTTCCTGCTTGCCGCCGTTTTCACCGGCGCCTTGGCAGCAAGATTGAAGACCTTCGGACGCCTCGGGCGTATTCTGCGGACATTCGCCGGAGCGGTTATGATCTTGATGGGAGTCGCCATGATGACAGGATATCTGTCCGCTTTCGCCTTCTGGCTTTTGGAGACGTTCCCGTTGCTGTCTACAATCGGCTAGGCCAACGGCCCGTTGAGGAAATTGTGATTTGACATTCCTGTCGCTGAAAGGCGCAGGCTTGACTTTTATAGGGAGGTAGCTGTGATCTCGAAAACCGAAATCCTGGAGCGGGATATCCTGCGCGTGTTCAGGTATGCCTGCCGGCAAGATCGGCTTGACATCGCCGAATTCATGCTCGCGGCACTGGAAAAGATGGATGGTGAGTATGCGAGGTCTACTGTGAGTAACCGTCCACTGATCGATTCCTATCGCGATCTGATCGAGCCCCGCGACTCTTGAAAGCCGTAAATTCTACGGGCAGGCGCAATCGCCCACCACTGACCAGACGACCGAGATCGCTTTCGTGGCCGACAGTTCCGGCAAATGGCTGTTCCATTGCCACATGCTTGAACATGCGGCAGCCGGAATGAACACCTGGTTTGAGGTGGTCTGATGGGCAAGCGAACTGATGACCGTGGAACCAGACGAATTCTGCCGAAAGGAACATATCAATGATAAAGAGAAGGAACCTGCTCGCCGGTGGCGCGGCACTTACAGCCAGCAGCGCCCTCTACGCATGGGCAGATAGCCGCTTCATCTCACCCTCATCTGGTGCCGCAGGTCGTCCAGTGTTGCAGTTTCCGCCGCTGATCGACACAGTCGACACAGGAAAATTTCTGGTCACTGCCCAGTCAGGCACAACATCCTTCTTTCCGGGCCATCCAGCAGAAACGATTGGCTTCAATCAAGCCTATCTCGGACCCGTGGTTCGGATAAGCAACGGCGCGCTGCGGCCGAGTGTGGAAAACGGACTGTCATGGCCGGTCAGCGCGCACTGGCATGGCCTGGTGGTGCCAGGCAATCACGACGGAGGGCCACACCTGCCCGTCAAACCGGGAGAGGTATGGGCGCCGGACATGGAAATTGGACAGGGGCCCTGCACCGCCTTTTTTCATACCCACATCCATGGTCGAACCGCGCGTGACGTGTACGCCGGACTGGCCGGCGTGCTGCACGTAGCAGACGGGCTCGACGGCGAACGAGGCTTGCCGGAAACCTATGGCGTCGATGACATGACGCTGCTGCTTCAGGATCGCCGCTTCTCCACGGACGGCCAGCTTGCCTACGCCAACTCGATGATGGATATCATGCATGGCATGACCGGCGACACGATACTGGTCAATGGTCAGGCAGGTTCCGTCGCCGCTGTGCCGAAGTCAGTCGTGCGGCTACGCTTGATCAACGGTTCGAATGCGCGGATCTATTCATTGTTTTCCAGCGACGACAGACCCATTCACTTGATCGCAACTGACGGTGGATATCTGCCAGCCCCGGTACAGCTTGAGACGCTCCGCCTCGGACCGGGAGAACGTGCCGAGATTCTGGTCGACTTCTCGGATGGTCATGGCATGTCGCTGATGAGTGAGGGTGACCCCAATGCGGGTATGGGCGGCATGATGGGAAGGGCCCGCGGCCTGCTCGATGAAATAACCGGAGGCAGGCGGTTCGAAGTGCTTCCGTTTCTGGTCGACGAGCGGCTTGCCGCCAAAGTCACCCGCATCCCCGATGTGCTCGGTGGAGATCAACCTGACCTCACAGCCGCCAGGGTGTCAAAGCTGCGCAACTTCTCTCTCGATATGGGCATGCGAGGCGGAATGATGGGATCTGGCGGAATGGGTCGCGGCATGATGGGCGGCATGGCCATCAACGGGCAGCCATTCGACATGAGTATCATCAACGACCGCGTGCGCCTCGGCGACACCGAGAAGTGGGTGATCAGCACCAGCATGCTCGCGCATCCGTTTCATGTTCATGGTGTCTCCTTTCAGGTGATCAGTGAGAACGGAAGAGAACCGCGGCCGGAGAGCCTGGGATGGAAGGACACGGTCGTTGTCGACAGTGAAACGGAGCTGCTTGTCCAGTTCACTCAGCCAGCGGCCGAGGAAACGCCATTCATGTATCATTGCCATATTCTTGAGCATGAAGATGCCGGCATGATGGGGCAATTCACAGTGAGTTAGCCACGCACGGCAGGCTCGCGACAACGTAGAGCCTGGCAATCCTTAATCCGAAAACATTGGACTGTGACGGCAACGCGTGCGGTTTGTTGCATTTGATGAATACCGTCATCAAAACACGCATCGCCCGGTATGTTTTGCTGTCTACGGCTTGCCGGCCCGCAGCCTAATGGCAGAGGGGAATGGAGCCTTTCTACCGCACGTCCGACCGGTCAAGTCATCGACGGAACGGATTGCAGCCTCACTTCATGAGGTACTTGGCCAGTGCGGCAATGGCCAGGATTACCAGAATGGCAATCAGCAGCATCCAGACACCGCCAAGCCCCATAATCCCGCCTCCCATTGTGTCGTTCATCATTTCCGGTCCTCCATGGCTTTGGCCCCTGCGGCCTGCCGTTGTGTAAGCCAGACCACGGCAAGCGGGATGAAAACCCACTGCAGCAGCGGGCTCAGTCCTGTTCCGAACGGCGGCACCAGCGGCATGAGATCGGAGTAGGTCCAGCGCTGCGATATGTTGGTGTAATAATATTCAAAACCAACAGTCAGAGCGATGCCGACCCCAACAAACAACAGTATCTGCCAGGCTTTGGGTGCTTCAAACCAAAAGCGGGATCGTGCGGCAGCGCTGGTAATCCAGAATGCAGTCATGGCGAATCCGACATCCCCGAATGTTGCCGAAGAACAGAGCTTGATGCCTTCCCAATGGTTCATCTCGATCATGCCCGCATAGGTGGGTGCCTGCCAGAACTCCCAGACAAAGTGGAGCAGGAAGGAGAATACGATCACCGAGAATTCGGGCAGGCGTGTCACGTGGTCCATCTGGTTTCCTTAGCATTGGACGGCGAATGTGATTGCTGCATGAGCCTAATGGTTGCGGCGGGAAGAAGGGAAATTGCTACGCGTGTGTATGGTTGATAGCGGATAGCGGCTGCATTCGCAAACCACTGCTTTGCGAGAAAATGTTATACTTTATTCTATTGAGGTCCTTGGCGCCGAAGGTATTAAAGAGACCAGCCAGAACACCCATGCCGCTTGTGCGCGGCGGCCGGCAAGGGAGGCTTCGCCGCTTCTGGCGGCGAAAACCGCGACCCGTCATAACTGCCGGCTTGCCATCCGCGCCCTTGTCCTGCCTTGCTCTTCGCGGCCTCCGGGTCCAGCCCCGAAAAGTGAGGGAGCGCAAACCCGGACAGAGGACCGCGCGCAACGCGGAGAGTGAATGGAAAAAGCCGAACTGGAAGAACTGAGAGAGAAAGTGAATTGTGGGGCCGTCCTGGAATCCGCCGGCTTTGCCGTCGATCTGAAGGAAAGCACCCGCAAAGCGGTCAAATACCGCCGCGGCGGCGACATCGTCATCGTCATTCATGACGGCAAGGGCTGGTTTGACCCCTTGTCGGACGCCAAGGGCGACGTGTTCCGCCTTGTTGAACATCTCGACGGGATCCCGTTCGCCGCCGCCCTTTATGTCGTCGCCGCCCTCATCGGCTTCATGCCGTCAGAGCCCGCCTGGACCCGTCAGGCCAGGGAGAGGATGCTGGACCAGACCGTGGCGGAACGCTGGCAAAGCCGCCGCAAGCCGTGGCGCGGCTCGGCGACATGGCGCTATCTCAGTGAGATGCGCGGTATTCCCGACCCGGTTCTGTGCCAAGCTATTGCTTCCGATGTGCTGCGCGAAGGCCCGCACGGCAGCATGTGGGCCGCCCATAAAGACGATCGCGGCCAGATCACCGGCTGGGAGGAACGCGGTCCGGAATGGCGCGGTTTTGCCAATGGAGGTGCGAAAGTCCTCTTCCGACTCGGGCCCGCCGATGCAACGCGTCTTTGCGTTGCCGAGGCGGCGATCGACGCAATGAGCCTTGCGGCAATCGAACAGTGTCGTCCGGGATCGCTTTACCTTAGCACCGGCGGGGGTTGGTCGTCATCGACCGATGCTGCGTTACGCGGGCTCGCCGCCCGCCCGGATGTCCTCATGGTCGCAGCCACCGACGCCAATAGCCAGGGCGAGACCTTTGCCGAGCGCCTGCGGGTTCTCGCTGAGGAGGAAGGCTCCAACTGGCAGCGGCTCAGGCCGCCATCAGATGACTGGAACGCCTCCTTGAAATGGAAGGAATGATGGAGAAGAGAAAAACGAGGACGGCATGCCGCATGCCCGCCGTCCGCCTCAAGGGTGACGCTTCGCCCGGCTGACGCCGGCCCTTGACCCGGCCGGACGGAGAGGCGGCCGCGGGAGGGGGTCCGGAAGGGCTGAAGAAGATGGTGATGCCGAAAGGGTGCGCCGCGCTCCAGCCCGTGACAGGCTTCAAAGGAGCCCGCCATGACCTCTCTCATCCGCAAGATCCATTTCGGCATCGCCGACCGCCATCAGATGTTCAGACTCTTCGACCGCCATGCTGGGCGACCCGACCGCTGGCAGAAAGACGACAGTGCGCTTTACGCCGGCGAATGGTTCGAAATCGCCCGCCCCGAACACGACTACATGCTCGAAATCCTGCCGCCGCTCTGGATGCGCGGCGAGATGTTCGCCATGCGCGAATTCCTGACCGGCAGCATCACCAGCGTCTTCTACACGCTCAGCATCAATGGAGTGACGCGGTTCTTTCACGCCTATTGCGATCTTGCCGATCCACGCTCGCCGTACGAGATGCGCGACGCGATTGTCGAGCGCGAACGCTGGCCGGTCAAGGCGATGACCCGCGAAGAACGGATCGAGCACATCTGGAGTGCCACGCAGGACGACTATCGAGGCTATGCCGGAGGGGCCTTCCGGCCCGAGCATCGAGGCAAGCGAACGGTCATCGTCTACGGTCGCCCGGGGACCAGCTTTCAGCTGCTCGACCACCTGACGGATGAGCAGATTTCGGAAAAGCTGCGCGTTCATTTGCGCCACCTTCCGCTGCCAGCAGCCGCGTGAGGTCCGTCATGTTCACATTTCCGGTTCAAGCGGTGCGCAAGGTTATCGCGCGCGGGGAAGAGGACGCGGCCGCCAATGGCGGCTTTCGCAATCCCTATTACGGCACCAGACCAGGCGAGGGTGAGAAACCCGGCTTCTGGCTTGTGGGAGACGAAGGCGTCTACATCATCTCCAACGGCAAGCTCGCCGAGGGCCAAAAGCCGCTCGTTGTCTATTCGAACGAGTGCCACCCCAAGGGCAGCGACGACTGGTGGGATTACAAGCGCCGGCATTTCGGTGGCGATGACGGCATCGAGTTCATCGATGCCGACCTTGTCGTTCCGAGCTTCAACCGGCACTTCGCCGCGTCCCATCTCGGGATCCAGCTCACCGAGAACGAGATCTCGTTCTCGCTGATCACCCGCTAACTCCGCTTTCAAATCCGCACGCTGGCGACGCCGCTGGGTCCCCTGGCGGCGCGGCTTCGTTCGCCCTCAATCCAGGAGAAACCATCAATGTCAGACCACGACCGCTTCACCCTCGACATGTTTGGCAGTTTGCAGAACGCCTTGTCCTCCGGGCTTGGCTTCGGCGTCGCCGCTTTTGCCGACAGCCCAGAAATCGAACCCGACAAGGGCGTACCGCTGCCGGCGGCAGCGGCCAACCGGTCCAAGAGCCGGCGGCCCGCGGAACGACAAGCCGCCGAAGCGCCCGAGCGCGGCAGCAATTTTCATCTTTCCGGTAGCCGGAACCTCGCCAAGGGCTGGAAAGCCCGAGCGCGCGACAATCTCGCCGCCATCTCGCTCGCTGCTACAATCGCGGCCGAGAACCGGCCCGCGACGCCGGAGGAACAGGCTCGTCTTGTTCACTTCACAGGCTTTGGCGCCTCCGATCTTGCCAATGCGATCTTCTCGCGGCCCGGCGAGGACGGGTTCCGGAAGGGGTGGGAAGACCTTGGCGAAGAGCTGCAGGAGGCCGTGAACGAGGCCGATTACGCTTCGCTTGCCCGCTGCACCCAATATGCCCATTTCACGCCGGAGTTCATCATCCGGGCGATCTGGGAAGGTCTCGAACGGCTCGGCTGGCTCGGCGGTCGCGTGCTCGAACCGGGGATCGGGACGGGGCTCTTCCCAGCCCTGATGCCTGAGCCGTTTCGTGCATCCTCGTTCTTCACGGGCGTAGAGCTCGATCCAGTGACAGCCCGGATTGCCGTGTTCCTGCAGCCGGTCGCCCGCATCATCGAAGGTGATTTCGCGCGTACCGATCTGCCGGCGCACTTCGATCTCGCCATCGGCAACCCTCCCTTTTCCGACCGGACCGTGCGATCCGACCGCGCCTACCGGTCAATGGGCCTGCGGTTGCATGACTATTTCATTGCGCGATCGATCGATCTCCTGAAACCCGGTGCACTTGCCGCCTTCGTCACCTCGTCGGGCACGATGGACAAGGCGGATGCCGCGGCCCGCGAGCACATTGCCAAATCCGCCGATCTGATCGCGGCGATCCGCCTGCCCGAAGGCAGCTTCCGGCAGGATGCGGGAACGGACGTCGTCGTCGACATACTGTTCTTCCGCAAGCGCAAGCCGGGCGAGTCCCCGAGCGACGCGGCGTGGCTGGACGTGGCCGAGGTCATTTCGGCCAGCGAGGAGAGCGAGGCGGTCAGGGTCAACCGCTGGTTCGCCGATCACCCCGATCATGTGCTCGGCCGCCACGCGACCACATCTGGTCCATTCGGTGAGACCTATACCTGCCTGGCAGGTGACGGCGATCTCAAAGCTGCGTTGGACGCCGCAATCCATCTTCTTCCGGAAGCGCTCTATGACGGCGAACCCGGAGAGATCGATTTCGATCTCGAATTCGGTACGACGCCGACCGATGTCGCCAGACCAGGGGACGCCCATGTCCGCGAGGGCAGCTTCTTCATCGCCCCACCGAAAGGGCTGATGCAGGTTCTCCACGGCAAGCCCGCGCCGGTTCCCGTCCGCAAGGGCCGGACAGGCGAGGGGATTTCGGAAAAGCAGATCAACATCGTCAGGAAGCTGATCCCGGTCCGCGATGCGGTGCGCGCGGTCCTCAAGGCCCAGGAGACCGATCAGCCGTGGCGCGATCTTCAGGTGAAGCTGCGCATCGCCTGGTCGAGCTTCGTGCGGGATTTCGGGCCGATCAACCACACGAGGGTGTCGATCTCGGAGAGCGATGCGACGGGCGAAACCCGCGAGACGCATCGCCGCCCGAACCTGCAGCCCTTCCTCGACGATCCCGATTGCTGGCTGGTCGCCTCCATCGAGAATTACGATCTCGATACGGATACCGCGAAGCCCGGTCCGATCTTCTCCGAACGAGTCATTGCCCCGCCATCGCCCCCGGTGATCACCAGCGCCGCCGACGCTCTGGCCGTCGTCCTCAACGAACGCGGCCATGTCGATCCAGACCATATCGCCGAACTGCTGCATCAAGACCGGGAGACCGTCATCGCGGAACTCGGCAGCGCGATTTATCGAGATCCGACAGACGGGTCCTGGCAGACATCCGACGCCTACCTATCCGGACCGGTCCGCGACAAATTGGCGATCGCGGAAGCGGCCGCCGAGCTGGATCCGGCCTACAGGCTCAATGTCGAGGCGCTGGAGGCGGTGCAGCCGGCCGATCTCAGCCCGTCCGAGATCACCGCCCGGCTCGGTGCACCATGGATTCCGGCAAGTGATGTCGTCGATTTTGTGAAGGAGTCGATGGGAACGGATATCACGATCCGGCACATGCCGGAACTCGCCTCCTGGACGGTCGATGCCCGCATGCTGGCCTTCCGGGCCGAGGGCACGTCGGAATGGGGCACCAAGCGCCGGCATGCCGGCGAACTGCTCGCCGATGCCCTCAACAGCCGTATTCCGCAGATCTTCGACACGATCAAAGACGGCGACAGCGAGCGGCGCGTCCTCAATGTCGTAGATACCGAGGCGGCAAAGGAGAAGCTCACCAAGATCAAGGCCGCCTTCCAGCGCTGGGTCTGGTCCGATCCGGGCCGGACTGACCGGCTGGCGCGGGTCTATAATGACCGCTTCAACAATATCGCACCCCGATCCTTCAATGGGGACCATCTCCAGCTACCGGGCGCATCAGGCGCCTTTGTTCTTTATGGCCACCAGAAACGCGGCATCTGGCGCATCATCTCGTCCGGCGCAACCTATCTCGCCCATGCCGTCGGCGCCGGCAAGACCATGACGATGGCCGCCGCCATCATGGAACAACGTCGGCTCGGCCTGATCTCGAAAGCCATGCTGGTCGTGCCCGGCCATTGCCTGGCCCAGGCCGCCCGCGAGTTCCTTGCGCTCTATCCGACAGCCCGGATACTCGTCGCCGACGAGACGAATTTTTCCAAAGACAAACGTCACCGCTTCCTGTCGCGCGCCGCGACGGCCACTTGGGACGCGATCATCCTCACCCATTCGGCCTTCAAGTTCATCGCCGTACCGGCAGTCTTCGAAAAGCAGATGATCGAGGATGAGCTCGCGCTCTACGAAGATCTTCTCACCAGGGTCGAGGGCGACGATCGGGTGTCACGCAAGCGACTGGAACGGTTGAAGGAGGGACTGAAGGACCGGCTGGAATCGCTGGCGACCGTCAAGGACGATCTCCTGACCATTTCCGAGATCGGCATCGATCAGATCATCGTCGACGAGGCGCAGGAATTCCGGAAACTCTCATTCGCCACCAACATGTCGACGCTGAAAGGCGTCGATCCGAACGGCTCGCAGCGGGCCTGGGACCTCTATGTTAAATCCCGCTTCATCGAGACCAAGAATCCGGGCCGCGCGCTGGTGCTGGCCTCGGGCACGCCGATCACCAACACGCTCGGCGAGATGTTCTCGGTTCAGCGCTTCCTCGGATTTGAGGCGCTCAAGGAACGCGGCCTGCACGAATTCGACGCCTGGGCCTCGACTTTCGGCGATGTGACGACCGAACTCGAATTGCAGCCCTCGGGCAAATACAAGCCCGTCTCACGCTTTGCGACCTTCGTCAATGTGCCGGAACTGATAGCCATGTTCCGCTGCTTCGCCGATGTCGTGTTGCCGGAGGATCTGAAGCAATATGTGAAAATCCCCGCCGTCTCGACTGGCAAGCGCCAGATCGTTACCGCAAAGCCGACCGACGACTTCAAGCTCTATCAGCAGGTCCTCGATGCCCGCATCAAGGCCATCGAAATGCGCGAGGGTCCTGCCCAACCCGGCGACGACATTCTGCTTTCCGTCATTACCGACGGGCGCCATGCGGCGATTGATCTCCGGCTGGTCGATCCCGACAATGACAACGAGCCGGACAACAAGCTCAACAAGCTGATCGCCAACGCCTATCGCATCTGGCGCGAGACCGGCGCCAATACCTACCTGACCCGCGAGGGAAAGCCTTTCGAGTTGCCCGGTGCGGCGCAAATGATCTTTTCCGATCTCGGCACGATCAGCGTCGAGAAAAGCAGAGGCTTTTCCGCCTATCGCTGGATCCGCGACGAGCTCGTCCGGCTCGGTGTCCCGCCGTCGGAAATCGCCTTCATGCAGGATTACAAGAAGACCGAAGCCAAGCACCGGCTGTTTGCCGACGTGAACGCGGGCAAGGTCCGCTTCCTGATCGGCTCATCCGAGACCATGGGTACAGGTGTCAACGCCCAGCTTCGCTTGAAGGCGCTTCACCATCTCGACGTGCCCTGGCTTCCCGCCCAGATCGAGCAGCGCGAGGGCCGCATTGAGCGGCAGGGCAATCAGCATGACGAGATCGACATTTTCGCTTACGCCACCGAAGGCTCGATGGATGCGCAGATGTGGCAGAACAACGAGCGCAAGGCCCGGTTCATCGCTGCGGCGCTGTCCGGCGACACATCCGTCCGCCGGCTCGAAGATCTGGGCGAGGGGCAGGCCAACCAGTTTGCCATGGCCAAAGCGATCGCTTCCGGCGATCAGCGCCTGATGCAGAAGGCAGGCCTCGAGGCCGATATCGCCCGGCTCGAACGCTTGCGCGCCGCGCATAGAGACGATCTCTTCGCCGTTCGCCGCCAGATCCGCAATGCCGAGCGCGATATCGAGCACGACGCGCGGCGGATCTCCGAGATCGGCAAGGACATCGAACGCAGGATTCCGACAGTAGGCGAGGCCTTCGCCATGACCGTGGGCGGCCAATACTTCACCGAGCGCAAGCCCGCCGGCCGGGCATTGATGAAGGAAATCATGACGCTGGTACATCTTCAGGAAGAGGGCGAAACGGTCATCGCAAATATAGGCGGCTTCGATCTCGTCTTCTCCGGCAAGCGCTACGTTCAGGGCGACTTCCAATATGACGTTGCACTCGTCCGGACCGGCGTGGAGACCGACATCGACCTTGCGCTAACCGTCACGCCGCTCGGTGCGGTCTCGCGCATCGAGCATGTGCTTTCCGGCTTCGAGGACGAGCGCTCGCAATACCGCTTCCGCCTCGATGATGCCAAGCGCCGGCGGGCCTCCTATCAATCCTGCCAGGGCGGAGAATTCGGCTTCGAAGACGAGCTTGCCGAGAAGCGCCAACAACTCGCCGAAATCGAGGCCGATCTGGCAGATGAGGTGTTGAAGGAGGGGGAGAAGGCCGGGGCGGCGGCATGAAGAAGAAGGAGGAAAGGGACCGGTCGCAGATCGGTTGGGCTCGGTGATGCTGTCGCTCAACCGCCGCCTGCGCCATCCCGGCCCGTCGTTCTTCGCAGGGCTGGCCAGCCCCGCTCACCCGGCCGGGCAGGGACGCTCGGCCGCAGTTGCACCGGCCCGCCCGCTCCGCGGTCCCGGGGATGTCTTCGAGAAGAAGACGAAAAAGGGAACCGGTGGCGTGCCGGGTCCTCAATCCCCAACCAGGAGCTTCCAATGCATATTATCAAGATCGACCCGCGCGCGCTGAAGGACAATCCCGACGATGCCCGGAAGTCCAAATCCACGCCTCAGGGCGATGCGCTGCTGGCCGCGACCATCAAGGCCGTCGGCATCATCCAGCCGCCCGTCGTTTCTCCCGAGGCTGATGGCGGCAACGGCTTCATCATCCAGGCCGGCCATCGCCGCACCAAGGGAGCGATCGCCGCCGAACTTGAAGAGATCGAGGTTATCGTGACCGATCCGGCAGACGACGGCGGCGCCATGCGCTCAATGGTCGAGAACATCGCCCGCGAACCGCTCAACCCCGTCGACCAGTGGCGCGCCATCGAACGTCTGGTGGCGCTCGGCTGGACCGAGGAAGGCATTGCCGCGGCGCTGTCGCTTTCGGTCCGCCAGATCAAGAAGCTCCGCCTTCTCGCCAATGTGCTTCCCGCCATGCTGGACCAGATGGCCAAGGGCGACATGCCGGATGAACGGCAGCTCAGGACCATTGCCGCAGCCTCGATCGCGGAGCAGAAGGAGGTCTGGAAGGCCCACAAGCCCAGGAAGAACGAAATGGCGTCCTGGTGGTCGGTTGCCAACGGCCTGTCCAAGACCCGCATGTATGCCCGCGACGCCAATTTCGACGACGAACTGGCACAGGCCTACGGCATCGCCTGGGTCGAGGACCTCTTCGCCCCCGCCGACGAGGACAGCCGCTATACGACCGATGTCGAGGCCTTTCTCGGCGCCCAGCAGGAATGGATGACCAACAACCTACCCAAGAACGGCATGATTACCGAGCTCAATGGCTGGAACGGTCCGGAACTCCCCAAGAAGGCCGAACGGATCTACGGCAAGCCAAAGAAGTCCGACCATACGGCCATGTATCTCGATCGCGACGGCAAGGTGCAGTCCGTCGTTTACCGGATGCCTGAGCCGAAAGCTGGCAGGAGCAAGGCGGAGAAGGGCGGTGCCGTGGCACCGACGCAGCGTCCGGATGTGACCCAGAAAGGCCAGGACATGATTGGGGATTTCCGCACCGATGCGCTGCACGAAGCGCTCGGCCGCGCCCCGATTGAGGACGACACACTGATGGCGCTGCTCGTCATCGCCTTTGCCGGTCAGAACGTTCGCGTGGATACCGGCTCGGGCAATACGGGGTCGTTCCGCAGCCAGATCGCGCCCCATGCCGCGACCCTGGTCGATGAAACCGGCAATCTCGCCTTCGACACGGACACGCTGAGGGTTGCGGTGCGCTCGGTTCTGATCGAGGTGCTGTCGTGCCGCCGCAACATTTCGAACAGCGGCATCGTCTCGCGGATTGCCGGCGCCGTGATCGGAGCCGACAGCTTCCTGCCCAATATGGGAACCGAAGACTTTCTTCTGTGCCTCTCCCGGCAGGCTCTCGAAGGGGCATGCGGGGATACCTCGGTGCCGCCGCGCAACAAGGTCCGCGACACCCGCGCCGCGCTCGTCGAGCATTTCCAGGAGGAACGCTTCGTTCACGGGTCGGCGCTCTTCGCGCCGGACGCGAACGAACTCGCCGATTGGAAGGCCCGCAACGAGATCGTCGAGGATGAGAACGTCGGCGATACTGAAGGCTCTGTGGACGAGTCTGAAGCCGGCGACACCGACCCAGACGCGGTCTCCGAAGGTTTCCGCGAAGCTGCCGAATAGCGATCTTCTTTCTTTCGAAGGCACCGTACGCCGCCGGGATCCCCGGCGGCGTTTTCGTTTCCCATCCATCAATCAGGAGGACATTGTCATGTCCGCACAACAGATCTACGACCACGCACCTCTGGGTGCGATCATTCTCTATTCTGACGGCACGCCACAGCCACCCGAACGGCATCGCCGCAAGGTTCAGGCGTGGGAGCGCCGCAACAATAAAGGCCGGCTCGTCAGGAAACAGGCGGGAGCCAGCATCGGTGCCACCGGCGTCCCAGCGAGTTTCACCCTTCACGAGGGAGATTTCGCCAGCTTGGCCGTCATCGTGCTTCGGGTTTTCAAATCCTTCTCGGTCGATAGTGATCTCACCTTTACCGTGCTCAGATCTCCATCTGCCGGTTCCATTCTCGTTTTCAGCCACCCCGGCGATGCGGGCGAACTGGTTCACGTTGCCGACAGCCGGCCGGCCGCCGATGAATGGTTGTCGCGCCACGGCTATCCCGATGCAGTGCTGCAAGGGGTGACCGCTGACCAGGCGGCAGCCGATCATGTTGAGGGGAAGGTGGCATGACGAAACTCGTTCCCACCTATCTGGTCGCCGTCCATTTACTGGTCGATACGACAGGCGCCAATCCCCGCTCAGATGTCATTGCGGCGCTGGAGGCACACCTCGATCATCCTCTCGGGCAGGTGCCGGCTGCAGGTACAATCGTCGACTGGGCCGTTGCCGGTGAGGACCTCGCGGGATCGATGACACCAACCATCATTCCGCCCGATTACGCTGCGGGAATCACGCCGTTTCCGGATTGGCCGTCGGCACAGCAGCGAAGGGCAGCGTCATGTCGATGATCACCTCGTCACACCTGCTCTGCCGCATGGAGGCCGCACACCGCCAGACACGGGGCAATCTCGATCGGATCGAACGCCAGATTTCGGCCCGTGCGGAACGCATGACGGTGACAGTCAAGGCGAAGGCGAGATCGCGTTGGACCCGGTCAGACGAAGCCCTGTTCCGGGCCCATGTCGACGCGCTCAGCTTCGAACGGCGTGGCGAAATCGATGCGTTGACGCGAAAACTCATCCGTCAGGAACGAGCGATCGCAGCTGTCAGTGTCAAGCCCGCCGACGACCAGTCAGGCACAACAGCCCATACTGTGATTGGGGCAAAGGACCCGGGCTTGGGTCATCATCATTTCCTTCACATAAGGCGCCGGTGATATGCCGCCCCTGACGGCCTCCCTTCGGTTCTGGTCGCGGTCGTAAACCGGCGGTCGGAGCCTTCAAGGCCGCTGGCGCGCCGCGGTGCGGCCGCACGCACCATCCTCGCCAAACCAGCCCCGCGGGACGGCGCGAGGGCTAAAGGCCCTGCTGGCCCGCAGGACGGGTTCGCTCGGCATGGTCCGCGCGGACCCTGAAGCCTCCTTCTTTCCGCCGGTTTCTTTTGCCCGCGCCCGAAGGGAGGGCCGGCGGGGGCCGGCTTGAGCCTTCGGTCAAACCGTGAAGGAAAGGAATTTCACATGACCAGCAACGCTCGTCCCTCCCGTCAGTCCGGCAAGGTCGTCCAGCTCCGCAAGGGCGCTTCCCTCGAAATGGTCCGGCTCGCCTGCCCCGACAGCGCTCAGGCATTCCTCATCTCCGAAAGCTTTGGTCTTCCCGTCATCGACTGCGACGGCATCCGCGATCTCCACCACAAGATCATCGTCGACACGGCCGAAAGCCTCAATGAGGGCTTGGGGGACCGGGCCATGCAAATCCACCTTCAACGTATTGTCGGTTCTTTTGTCGGCTCCGCTCATGGCGCAGGCCAGTTCTACTCGCGCGCAGTTACCGAGGCCAGGGACGCTACGGCGAAGGGCTCCAATGACTCTCGCGACGAAGATCTTGACGGTCCGGTCGGGTTCAATGGTGCGGCCCAGCGCAAACGCGAGTTCGCGGCCGATATGGGCCTGCAGGCGCACGCTCTCAGATGCGCAGCCGAAGGCGTTGTCAGCGCTTACGAACAGGTGATTGGCGAGTCTTGGAAACCTTTCACGCGTCAGGTCGAAAACCCCGGTCAGACCGTCGATCGGAAGGCGACTGAGCTGCAGATGGCGGCTCTTGGATGAGCCGTTCGGGCGGAGCTTCGGCTCCGCCCACTATCAATTCGATGGCTAACCCTGCCACGGGTCAATGACGACCACGCCGGTCTCGGCCCCTGTGCATTATTGGGACATAGATTCACGGTAGGAACCTGCTGGACGGTACCAACGCGGTCGGGCAACAAGCGACGCCATCCGGGACGTCCCTGAGGCAGGTCATTGCTTCTGAAACCAGACGCTGCAGGTGGCCGACGTCACCGCGACCTATCATACCGGCACGTCGCGACCGGAGCAGAATTTCGCGCATGCGGCGACAACTGCGGAAGCATCTTCACCAGCGCCCATCACGAAGGCTGAAGCACGATTTCGCTGCCACGGACGTCCTAGATGAAAAAGGCCCGGTACGGGAGAAAGGCTGCCTTCTTGCAGAATGCTTCCGTTGGAACGGGTACTGCCTGGAATCTGGAGCCATGCGCTATCGTCTCGATATCCGATGCACCAGATGACGGAATCGATCACCCGTTTCGATCCATCGGCAAAGAATGCGAGGCGGTCTTGTGAAGAGACTAAGCGTTTCGCGACGGCTACGCCCCTTCGTTCCAAGTCGTCAAGGCTCCGATCCCTGTCAGGAAAGGGGTCCGCGCGCCGCATCACGCGTCCTATCGTCGATTCGGGCCTTGCTCTCATCAAGCCCAATGTGTGCAGCCACCACCATGTACTCTGGCCCAGAATGCGCTCGGGAAACAGACGGCGGCTGCGTCCAGCCGCAAGCACCACTTCATGGGTCAAAGCCAGCTCGGCTGCGATGTCGCGTCCGCTTGCTCCATCTCCGACAATAAGGACCATGCCAAGCGGGAGATCACTGGGATTGTGATAACTTTCCGGTGTTAGTTGCTTGACTGCGCTGTCGAAGCCGGCAGCAATCGTTGGGATTATCGGTTTCTGAAACGCACCCGTCGCGACGATCACTGCCTTCGCTACTATGTACCTGCCATCGTCGAGTTGCGCGGCGAACCGCTCATCGGCCCGGCGTTCGAGCCGAGCCACACCATTTCCGGAATGCACCGGTAGGTCGAAATGGCTGGCGTAGGTTTCGAGATAATTCGCAAACTCGTCTCGCGTTGGATAGCCTTCTGGGTCCCCATCGAGCGCAAGACCAGGCAGCGAACTAAATGCGCGCGGAGTGAACAGGGTCAGGGAATCGTAGCGATGGCGCCAACTGTCGCCGACGCGGGCATGGCGATCGACGATTTGGAATGAAAGCTCTGGTCGGGCAAGATAATAGCCGGCTGCGAGTCCCGCTTGACCCGCGCCGATCACTAGAACGTCTATTTCCTCCGAACCATGGCTCACGGATAGCTGGCGAGGGCTTCTGTTCATGCAGCCTTTGCTTTGCCTTTTACCAGAATGCTCTCCATCAGCAAAAGCCCTACCCCACAGACAATCGCCACGTCGGCAAGATTGAAGGCGGGCCAATGATAGCTGCCGATGTAAAAATCCAGGAAATCCGTCACGGCACCCTGCCGGAGCCGGTCGAGCAGATTGCCGAGCGCCCCCCCAACCACGAGCCCGAGGGCGGATGCCGTCAGGCGGCTGTCGCTTCGATGGATCCAGATAAGGAGGCCGGCGACTATAGCGAGCGGGAACGCCATCAGGAGCCAAACCGGCGCCTGGCCGAACAATCCGAAGCTCACGCCGGTGTTAAAGCCGAGCACGAGATTAAAGAAGCCGGTGACGGGAATGACCTGAGGTGGATTCATAACATGGTCCATGACCCACCACTTCGTCGCCTGATCAATGAAAAACCCGCCAAGGGCGAGTGGAAGGCCGAGCCTGAGCATGTCCGAATGTCCTTTAAACTCCGGCTTAGCCGATCCGACCGAGGGCCGGGAACGTCTGGAGCAGCCATATTGCAAAGCTAGAGAGATGGCCGGTGATCATGGCGATGCCCATCACCACCATCACCCCACCAGCGACGATTTTGAGCACCCGGCCGGTGCGGCGCATCGACATCATCCGCGCCATGAACCCGCGCATGAATAAAGCCGCCAAGATGAAAGGGAGGCCAAGGCCCAGGGAATAGACGGCGAGCAGCGTCGTTCCGCTTGCAACCGTGGCGTTGGCAGCGGAGAGGGTCAGAATCGCACCTAGCACTGGTCCGATGCAGGGAGCCCAGCCGAACGCAAAAGCGAGACCCAGGAGATAAGCGGCCCCAGCGCTTCCGCTGCCCGGATTGGCATGGAACCGGGCTTCACGATTGAGCCAGGGCATTGGTACGAGGCCGGTCGTGAATAGGCCGAAGACGATAACGATCCCTCCGCCAATCAGGTTCGCTTCGAAAAGATACATGCGCAAGAGCCGGCTCAACACGGTGGCGCTGGCCCCAAGGATGACAAACACGGTCGTGAAGCCGAGCACGAAGCAGAGGCTGAGGCCGAGAGTTCGGCCCGCTGCCCTGAATTCTGTATCGGCCGCAATTCCGTCCGGGCTAATCGTGCGGCCTGCAACGTAGGAAATATAGCCCGGCACCAGCGGCAGAACGCAGGGCGACAGGAAGGATATAACGCCAGCGGCGAAAGCCGTCGCCATTCCGATACTGGAGAACTCCATCAGCCAATCTCGCCCACTAGACGGCGGAGCTTCTGCAAGCGAATCTCACGCGGCTCGTGCATGTCGAGCGTGCCGACGAATTGGCTCTCGGCATCCATCATGTAGACGCCTGCGGTGTGATCCATCGTGTATTCGCCCCCCTCCAGAGGCACTTTTCGCGCGTAGGCCGCAAAGGCCTTCACCACGGCGTCCGTTTCCTGTCGATTTCCCCGCAATGCGAGGATGCGATCATCAAAGGCTGTCATGTATTGAGCCAGCAGCTCTTGGCTGTCTCGTTCGGGATCGACGGTGAAGAACAGTACGTTGAACTGGTCGGCCACCGGCCCGAGCTCGTTCATGAGATCGCTGAGTTCGTAGAGCGTCGTCGGACACACATCGGGACAATGGGTGAAGCCGAAGAAGGCGAGATAAGGCTTTCCAGCAAGCGCGGCATTGTCGATCGTCCCGCCTTGATGCGATGTGAGCTGGAACGGGCCGCCGATAGCTGCGATGCCTGTCGAAGACGCGACCGCCGCATTTTGCTGCTGCCAAGGCTTGGACACTGACAAGCCGATGAAAAGCCCACCGACAGCGGCGACGGCAACCCATGCAACAAGACGGAAAAGTTTGACGCCGCTCATTGGACAGCCTCTCCGTGCCCGTCATGTTCGTTCGCAAATTCCGGACGAGCACCCATGTTCTGCACAGCGAACTCAACGTCGATGGTACCGGCCTGCTCGAACACCAGTGTTGCGGCAAACCGCTCCCCTTCCTTCAAAGGACGCGATGGCTTCAAAAACATGATGTGTATACCGCCAGGTTGAAGTTCGACCGTCTTGCCAGCCCCAATTTCGATGCCATTTTGCACCGGCCTCATGCTGGCAACCCCGTCGATCACGGTCGACTCGTGGATTTCCGCCCGTTCTGACAGAGGTGATGAGATCGAAACCAGACGGTCGGCCATACCGCCATCGTTCGTTAGCGTCAGATAGCCGCCGGCTACCGGCGCGACCGGCGGAGTCGCGCGCGACCACGGATGATTGATGGTGATCGAACCGGCTTGGAAGTCGTGACCAACGGCAGGAGAGATCAATACCGCAAGGGTAAGGAAGGCGGCGGATAGGGCTCGTGAACTAATCATGTTGATTAACTTTCTCTCCAGCTTCCCCGGCCTTTTCAAGAATTTCCAAGCCGCTTCTGACAACGACAACAACCACGCCCAGGCCGATGATCAGATCCGGGTAGGGCGAATTGAAAAGGATTACGGCCAGACCCGAAAGCGCGATGGCTGAGTTCACGAGCATGTCGTTTGTCGTGAAAATCCATGAGGCTTGCAGATGCACGCCGCCTTCCCGATGAGAATTCAGGAACCACATGCAGATCATATTCGTAAGCGCGCTCGCGATTGCCACGGCAATCATGACCGGCCCTATCGGATCGGAGCCAGTGAAGAAGCGACGACCGACTTCAAATAGAAGAAGACCAGCGAAAACCATCAGAAGGATACCCGACAGCCGGGCAACTCGAACCTTCGCCGCCAAACCGCGACCTACGACGAAAAGGCTAATAGCGTAGACACCGGCATCGCCAAGATTATCGAGTGCAGAGCCCATCAATCCTGTTGACTGAGCCCACCACCCTAATCCCCCCACAATGGCTGCCTGGGCCGTATTGATCGCAAGCACCCATGCGAGCGCCCATTGTTCGCTCTTCTCGGATGAAGTGGCACTGCCCTTGGACTGATTACTCATAAATTACACCTCGGCTTTCTTGGCGAGAAGTGGAAGCCGCGACCTGCCTTCGCGCACTGCTTGGGCTCATTTGTCGCGGGTGCCGCGCCAGGTCAGCAGGCGCAGCGCATTGGCTGTAACGAGGACCGTAGCGCCCGTATCGGCGAGAATCGCCATCCAGAGCGTGGTAATGCCGAATAGAGTCGTCACGAGGAAGACGGCCTTCAGACCAAGCGCTATGGCGATATTTTGCCAAATATTGCCGAGTGTCGCCTGTGACAACCCGATGAGATCGGCAACACCCGTCACCCGGTTTCTGAGCAGCGCGGCATCTGCGGTCTCCAGAGCAACGTCGGTGCCTGCACCCATGGCAACGCCAACGGAAGCGGCTGCGAGCGCCGGCGCGTCATTGATACCGTCTCCCACCATGGCGATCGGGCCATTAGCTTTGAGGCGACCGATCTCGGCGAGCTTGGCGTCGGGCAACAATTCGGCGCTTGCCTCAAGGCCAAGATGGGCCGCAATGGCGTCGGCCGTGCGCTTGTTGTCGCCGGTCAGCATCAGTGGCCGCACACCTCGATCTGTCAGCCGCTTCACACCTTCGATAGCGTCGTCGCGCGGTTCGTCGCGCAACGCGATCAATCCCTCGATGGTCTTGCCCTTTATAAGCACGACGACCGTCTTGCCCTGGCTCTCCAGTATGGTGATCGTCTCGGCAATGTTCTCTTCGAGGGCAGCCTGTTCGGCGGCATGACGGGGAGACCCGACCGAAGCGAAGCCGTCCTTCAACCGCGCTGTGACCGCTTTGCCGGGTGTGGCAACGCCGCCCCCGAAGGTGACGGGCAGTTCGAGCCCCCGCACTTTTGCCGCCTCCACGATTGCAACCCCGAGAGGATGGCTGGTGCTGCGCTCGACGGCCGCTGCAATGGCAAGGACGGCGTTCTCGTCGCCATTGATCGGCACAATGTCCGTCACCTGGGGATGGCCACGCGTCAGCGTTCCTGTCTTGTCGAAGGCAACAGTTACGACCTTACCGAGTATTTCCAGTGCCGCGCCCCCCTTAATCAGCAATCCCTGACGCGCGCCGGCGGCAAGACCCGAGGCAATAGCCGCCGGCGTGGAAATCACGAGCGCGCAGGGGCAAGCAATCAGCAACGTCGCAAGACCCCGATATACCCATGTCATCCAGTCACCGCCGAAGGCGAGCGGCGGCACCACGACGATCAGAGCCGCGACGACCATAGCGCCAGGCGTATACCAGCGGCTGAAACGGTCGATCATACGCGCCGTCGGGGCCTTTGATTCCTGAGCTTCCTCGACCATGTGGATGATGCGGGCAATGGTATTGTCGGCCGCGACATGACTGATCGACACTCGCAACTCGCCATTTGCATTGATGCTGCCGGCATAGACGTTTGCGCCGGCTTCTTTAAGCACGGGCATGGATTCGCCTGTCACGGGCGCCTCATCGACCTCAGATGCACCATCAATCACCGTGCCGTCAGACGGCACACGGTCCCCAGGCCGAACAACGACGACATCACCAATAGCCAACTCTTCGGCAGCGACCTGCTCAATGACACCATCACGCTCGCGGAACGCGACCCGGGGCACGAGATCGATCAGCGCTTCAATGCCTGCCCGCGCACGGCCTGCCGCCACGGTTTCAAGCAGCTCGCCCACTGCGAACAGGAAGATCACGACAGCAGCTTCTTCGGCCTCGCCGATGGCGACCGCGCCGAGTGCCGCGACCGTCATCAACGTCTCGATGGTGAAGGGTGAGCCGGACATCGCACCGGCGACCGCCCGCCGCGCGAACGGGATAACGCTGATCAGGGCCGCACCTGAATAGAGCCATTGCTCCCAATCCGGCAGGATACGCGCAATGGCGAAGGCAAGCATGAACAGTGCGCCGGTCAGCAGTACAAGCCGACCCTTGCTGCCTTTCCACCACGCCTCTGTGATGCGCTTCCGAGGCGGCCCCCCCTTCGTCTCAGCCTGCTCGATCACTGGCGTGTACCCGAGCGCTCGGATCTTTTGCTCAATAGTGCCGAGGGCCGTCCGGTCTTCATCGAGTTGCAATGCTAGCGTCTCGTTGGCGTAGCTGACATTGATGTCGCTAACGCCCGGCAGGCGTTGCATCGCCGTCTCGATTTTCAATGCGCACGAGGCGCAGTCCATGCCTTCTATACGCAGTCTGTAAGGGCTCGCTGCCGCCATGGTGTCACCTCGATGGTTTAATGTGACACCGCAGATAGACCCTGTAGCAACTATAGGGTCAAGAGTGGACTTCGTTTATTTGATTTCGCGCTGCGATCCACGTGCAAATTCGCGGTACAACTTCATTAAGGAGCCTTGACCCTGTAGTGGGTACAGGGTGCAGAAATAGTTGAATGCAAAGGTAAATGGAGCGAAGCGAAACGATGGCGAAAGGGAGTGCTATGACCACCGGGGCGGGCACGACTGCAAATACCTGGGCGTTCGTCTTCTCGGCATGGCTCATTGCGCTTGCCGCCTCGCTCAGCGCTCTCTTCATTGGTGAGGTCATGGGACAGACGCCGTGCAATCTGTGCTGGCATCAGCGCGCTTTCATGTTTCCGCTGGCGGTCATTCTGGCTGTCGCTAGCTTTCGAGGTGATGCCAGCGTTTCCCGGTACGGACTTCCACTGGCTGCCCTAGGTGCCGCCATCGCTGCATTCCACTCCCTCCTTTATGCGAGGATCCTTCCAGCAGCCATCGAGCCTTGTACACAAGACGGCCCGTCATGTTCTGGCGTCGAGATGACGGTCCTTGGCATTTTGCCGCTCCCTTACCTATCGCTCGCCGCCTTTGGGAGCATCGCTCTTCTTCTCGTTCTCGCGCACCGGAGACGTTCAACATGACCAGACGGTCCATCGTACTTCTCACTGGCCTTGTCGCACTGATTGTCTTTGCAGGCGGTGCCTTTATCTACGACCGGTACGGCGGCCTCTCGGCACAGCCCGTTGCACCGGCGCAAGGTGATGCGTTGGTCAGGGCGCATTCACCCGTAATCGGCCCAGCGGATGCGCCGGTGACGATCGTGGAATTCTTTGATCCGTCCTGCGAGGCGTGCCGAGCTTTCTATCCAGCCGTTAAGCAGATCATGGCGAATTTCCCTGCCGAGACGCGCCTGGTCATCCGATACGCGCCCTTCCATGACGGATCTGACGAAGCCGTCAGGACTCTGGAAACAGCCCGTCTTCAGGACAGATACGAACCGATACTGGAAGCCCTGCTGGCGCGACAGCCGGAATGGGCCGTGCATGGTGCACCCGATCTCGAGAAAGCCTGGGAAATCGTGGCGGCGGCTGGGTTGGATGTTGAGCAGGCACGGCGTGAGATGTCCTCGGCCGAGATTGACGCCGTTCTTGAGCAGGATATGGCCGATGTTCAGAGCAATAATGTGCGCCAGACACCGACCTTTTTCGTGAATGGCAGGCCGCTGGAATCCTTCGGACCGCAGCAACTCCACGACCTGGTGCGTGAAGAGGTGGAGAGCGCCAGAGCGGCGCACTAGGCGAGCCATCGAGATCGACAAACGTCCAAATAGAACCTACATGACCCTGTATACGCTATAGGGTCATAAAATGAACTCTTCAATTCTGACGATCGGTCATCTTGCAAGGCAAACCGGTACCAAGGTCGAAACGATCCGCTTTTACGAGAAGAACGGTCTACTGCCCGAGCCCTCGCGTACCGAAGGCAATTATCGGGCGTACGAGCCAGACCATCTGAACCGGCTGAGCTTTATCCGCCGGGCACGTGACCTGGGCTTCTCGCTCGACCAGATCAGAGCGCTTCTCACGCTATCCGACAATCGCGGACAATCCTGCGCAGCAGTTGATGCCATCGCTAGCGAACATCGTGCAGAGGTCGAAAAGAAGATCACTGATCTCATGGCGCTCAAGGCCGAACTCGACAGAATGATCGACCAGTGCGAGTGCGGCATCGTCGACGATTGCCGGATCATTGAAACCCTGTCGCCGAAATGATCGGAGGTCCATGCAGCTTTGCCGACGATCCATGTCTTGATCGACTGCAATTGGTAGGTCGTTCGACATCTTCCGCTTGGAAGGGTTGGCTGCTGAAAGCGGCCTTTCCGCTTTCCACCCCATGGAGGTCATCGGATCCAAGTCATGCCAAGGCCTCATGGGCTTCCCGCTGACGATATTCGGCAACGATTCTTGAGACGGTTGGCTCGCTCACGTCATAGAGCCGCGCCATCTCGGCGCCGGACTTGCGCCCCGCAACAACGGATTCGGCGATCTCACGCCGTTTCTTATCGTCAAGTTTGCGCCGCCGACCACCGAGCCGCCCTTCCAACCGCGCCTGCGCTAGCCCTGCGCTAGTCCGCTCGCGGATCATGGCGCGCTCGAACTCGGCGAATGAGCCGACCATCTGCATCATCATGCGGCCTGCCGGTGTCGTCGTGTCGATCGCTTCGGTCAGCGACCGGAAGCCGGCCCCCGCCGCTTCGATCTTTTCCATCAAGTGCAGCAGGTCTTTCAGGCTTCGCGAAAGCCGGTCGAGCTTCCAGACAACAACGACATCGCCATCCCGTAGCTGGCCGATCATCTCCTGGAGCCTCGGCCGGTCCCATCGCCCGCCGCTGGCGGATTCTTCGAAGACGCGTTTACAACCCGCTGCCGTCAGCGCGCGCAACTGTGCTGCGTTCGACTGGTCGTCCCCCTTCGACACGCGAGCATAGCCGATCAAATAAGGTGCGGTGCTCAATTCGATCCTTTCACAAACGGCCGTCTACGGAAGCAGGATGACCATGACCGCAAATCAAGGCTCAATGCCTTTCACAATCCTCTTGCAAAACTGTATCAAAAGGCAAGTGATTTTTGAAAGGGATAACCGATGCCAGCACGCATTTACATGACCGGCCCTCAGCGCGACGCTTTGTTGGCGCTGCCCGAAGACGAGACGACGGTCGTCCGCCATCACAGTCTGGACGTAAACGACCTAGCTGCCATCAACAGCGCCCGCACGCCTGAGACCCGGCTTGGCTATGCTTTGCAGCTTTGCTGTCTGCGTTATCCGGGGAGGCATCTCCGACGCGGCGAATTGCTGCCCGCTGTCATGCTCGACCATATCGCTGAGCAGATCGGGATCGATGCAGAAGTGATCGGCGGTTTCGCACGACGGACGCCCACACGCTACGATCAGCTTCTCGCGATCAAGGCGCGTTTCGGGTTCACCGACCTCACCAAGCCGATGCGCGCAACGCTTCGAGCGTGGCTGGAAGCCGAAGCTGTCGGCCTGACCAACGGACGCGTCTTGTTGGGCAACTTCCTCGACGAACTGCGCTTCCGTAAGATAGTCATTTCCGGAATCACCGTGGTCGAGCGCATGGCCGCCGAAGCGATGCACGCGGCCGAAAACCGGATCATCGCCGACATCGACAATCGTCTCGATCCGGCCACCCATAGCCGACTTGACGCGCTTATCGCCGAGAAAACGCACGATAGGCAAAGCCGATTTTCCTGGCTACGGGAACCCACCCCGCGCGTCGCCTCTGCCTCGCTCGTCGGTATTCTTGACAAGATCGCACTGGTTCGCGGCATCAGGACGCCCGCCATCGATAGACGATACGAACCCCGAATGGAGCAATTTGCGCGCGAAGGGGTCCGCTACACCGCGCAGGCATTCCAGCAGATGGGGTCGGCGCGGCGGCATGTTATTCTTGTGGCGACGCTGCGCGAGTTTGAGGCCACGCTGACTGACACAGCTATCGGTATGTTCGACTCGCTCATCGGGCGAGCGCATCTGCGTGCCCGCAAACGCCTTGAACAGACGGTTGCCGCTTCTGCCGACCAGGGCCGCGACCGATTAATCCGTGTCGCCGACGTGCTTGAGGCGGTCAGCAAAGCCGCACGCGCCGGCGGCGATATTGCAGCAGCGGTCGCAGCGGTCGCCTCGCTCGATACGATCGATGCCGACGCTGCTCTTCTCCGGCGAACCACGAGGCCGGGACGAGATAATGCCATCAGTGAAATCGGGCCAGAATATCGGACGTTCAAGCGGGCGGGGCCGCGCTTCCTGAAAGCGTTCACGTTCGAGGGTCGCAAGGGTACCGCGCCGCTCCGTGCAGCGATGGCGATCCTGGCCGAACTCGATGGCGACTGGCGCACGGCGCTCCCTGATGGCTTGCCGCTCGGGCATATCGAGCGGCGATGGCAGCGCTATGTCGTCACGGACGACAAGATCGACCGAACCCATTGGGAGCTGGCGACCTATTCCGCGTTGGCTGGAGCACTGGCGGCGGGCGACATCTGGGTGCCAACCTCCCGACTGCACCGCTCTCTGGAAACGCTGCTTTCACCGAGTACGGATCCGGTCCCGGCACAGGTCTCCGATATTCCTGATCCTCATGTGTGGCTCGATGCCCGCGCGGCCGAACTGGATACTGCGCTGCTCAAGGTATCAGGGGGGCTGACCAGCGGCGATCCCGCGCTGTTTTCCGGTGACCGACTGCGGTTTCCGAAAGAGCCGAAAACCGATCTTGCCGAACGCGACGATGGCAGACAGTTCGTCCGGACCTGCTACAATCTCGTGCCGACGACGCGCATCACCGATGTTTTGTCTCAGGTCGAACGTTGGACCGGTTTCACCAGCCATTTCGGTCATGTCTCGACCGGGTTGCCGCCCAACGATGAACGATCCTTTCTCGCAGCTATGATTGCGGAAGCGACGAACCTCGGCCTGTCACGGATGGCTGAGGTCTGCGGCGTGGCATCGCGGCGCACGCTCCTGCGCATGCAGACGTGGCACATGCGTGAAGAGACGTTTCGCGCCGCGCTCGGCTGTCTGACCGACGCCATACAGGCCGAACCAATGGCGGCCTGGTTCGGTGAGGGCTGGCGCGCCTCTGCCGATGGGCAGGCTTATTATCTTGGTGGCGCCGGGGAGGCTGGCGGTCAGGTCAACGCGCATTACGGCCGCGACCCGATCGTCAAAATCTACACCACCATCACCGACCGCTACGCACCGCTCCATCAAACCGTGATCGCGGGCACTGCCGGCGAAGCGATCCATGCCCTCGACGGCATTCTCGGCCACGAAAGCAACGCCAACCTTTCCGCGCTGCACGTCGATGGCGGCGGCGTCTCCGATATCGTGTTTGCGGTCATGGACCTGCTCGGGCTTGATTTTGAGCCACGTATTCCGCGCCTCTCCGATCGCCGCCTCTATTCCTTCGAGCCGCCCAAGCGTTACGGACGCCTCGCGCCGCTGTTCGGGAACAGGCTCAACCGCGATCTGATCGTCAATCACTGGCCCGACATTCATCGCGTCATTAGGGCGATGCGCGACCGAACCATCACCCCATCGCTGATCCTGAAAAAGCTCTCAGCCTACCGGCAACAAAACAGCCTTGCCGCTGCCCTTCGCGAGGTCGGCCGTATCGAGCGCACACTCTTCACATTGCGATGGTTCAAGGATCCGGCGCTTCGCCAGCTTGTCACGGGTGAACTCAATAAGGGCGAAGCGCGAAACAGTCTGGCGCGCGCGGTTGCGTTCCACCGGCTCGGCCGCTTCCGGGATCGCGGTATCGAAAATCAGCAAATGCGAGCGGCAGCACTCAATCTCGTCACCGCCGCAATCATCCTGTTCAACTGCCGCTATCTCGACCGCGCCGTGAGTGAACTTGGAAGTCGCGGAGTGAAAATTGATCCCGCTCTACTCTCGCAGCTTTCACCTTTGGGCTGGGACCGGATCAACCTCACCGGCGATTATGTCTGGTCAGACGGCATTGAACTCGATGCCGACGGACTCATGCCCCTTCGAATCCCCGATAGCTACCGTGAATCTATGTCCCGATAATGCACAGACGCCTCTTGTGTTGTAACTTCATCGCCATGGATTCGTACCCCACACCACACACCAGAACCGTCACGCCCACCGGCCCACTGCCGACCTGGACCCGCCCGCGCGGGCGCGACATCACCGAAGCCGATGCCGCCTTCTCCGCCGCTATCGCCCTGAAATCACTCGATGATATCGTTCGATCCGAGCCGCCTTGGGCCGGTTGCTGGCGCGAACGGCAGGCGCTCAAATGCGCCGCTGCCGCCGTCCGCCTGTCCGGTCGCAACGAAGACGAACACGCGTTGCGTGACGCCGTTCTGCTCACCGCCGCCGGCGACGATCCCGGCCCTGCGGGCAAGATGTTTCTGGCCTATAAAAGGCTTGCCGCCCGAAAACCTGGCTTTGCCGCAAAGCAGGTCCAAGAACTTGCCGACCTGATGGGGATCGTCTCTGACGACCAGCTGGCCGCCATCCCGGAACTGGCAGACACCGCTCGCCAATCCGGCCGCGCCGTTCCCTTCGTGGTCGCCGACCTTGTCACCGCGATCCTCGCCGTTCGCCCGGATGCCGAACCGCTGGCCTGGGCCATCGCCGATAGGATGATCGCAACCCAGCTCAAATGGAACTGCCCCGTGCCGCTGCTGATGGCTGAACGTTACGGCCCGGCGTTTAGGACCATCGGGGGCCGGGGGCGTGTGCGCCCGGGCGAACCCGCATTCGCGGGGGCGCTTTGTTTGGCTCTGGTTGACGCCGCGGAGAGCGCTCTGCGGTCGGCCGGCGAGATCGCCCGCCGCGCCGAGACGCTTTCGCGTGTGGCGCCGAAGGTGCGGACCAGGGGCGCCGGCCCTGTCATTCAGGCACTGCTGGATGCGGACGCGGTGCAAGCAACCGCGCCCGGCAGCCATCTCTCCCGCTGGGCGGCCACGCGCCTGTTCGAACGGCTCGAAGGTTTGGGCGCCGTGCGCGAATTGTCGGGCCGTTCATCCTTCCGCATTTACGGGTTGTGACCATGACCGGAGCAGCCGATAACAGGCCATCCCGCCGCAAGAAAGCGACCGCAGCAGCCGGAAAAGCGGGTGCGACCGCCGCAGCCGAAAACGCGAAAGCCGCTCGCGGTCGCAGACAAAAGTCAGAGGATGAAATCCTCTTTGATCGTGAACTGGATCAGTTTCCGCCGGAGCTGCGCTGGCGTGAATGGATGCTGCGGGTCGAGGCGGTGATCTTTGCTGCCGCCGAGCCGGTCACCCGCGAGACGCTGGCCCGCGTCGTCGGCAAGGATTGCAGCATCGACCTGCTGATCGACGATCTTCGCGAAGAACTCACCGGACGGCCCTATGAGCTGGTTTCGGTCGCCGGCGGCTGGCAGCACCGAAGTCGTTCGGCTTACGCGGATGCGATAAATGCTTCGAATGCTCCGACACGCGGCGCAGCAACGACGTTGTCCGAATTCGAATCCATGGTGCTGATGGCCGTCGGCTACTTCCAGCCCATCACTCGCGCCGAACTCTCAAAAATCTTCGGCAAGGAGGTCAGCCGCGACACCATAGGCTCGCTCCGCAACGCCGCCCTCATCGCCTCCGGCCCCCGCAGCCCCACCCCCGGCGCACCCTACACCTACGTCACGACCAGGCACTTCCTCTCCGCCTTCGCCATGGAAACGCTCCGTGATCTGCCGGATATCGAGGCGCTCGAGGATGCGGGGCTGCTCAGCAGAGCTGCCGTGCGGGAGGAGGCGATGGCGGCCGTAGGCGACGGCGAGGAAGAATGAGGGCGCGTACCAAGCGAGAGAGGTGGCCGATATCGGCAGGAAGGCGGGAGATAGGCGGGAGGACCACTTTTTCGTATCACCGCAACGCGACATGCATGGTGACGCACCGGTATCTTATGGTGAATTTGTGACATCGATCGCCAACGAGACGCCTGCTCGCCTGAGCGATATCGGTAAGGTTACGGCGCTTCTGGTTGGGGAGAAGGGATTGGATATTGGCAACGCGGCGAATTCACCAAAGCGCACATCTTCTCCGATCTATAGAGACACGATAGGTGTCTTTCAGCAAACGCGCTTGTGGCCGGCGCGGGAGATTTGATCGTCGCATCTACATCTGGGATGCCGAATATCAGATCCCAAATGGATCTCGACCGCTCTGTCTGGCAGACGAGCTACGGCGGGTCGCATAAGTTCTCATTCCGTTCGCCCGCCGCTTACGATTTCGGAGTGCTTTTGTTTGGCCCCTACTTCACGAAGCTACCCGCGATACCCCACCCCGACTCGAGAAACTGGTTGTCACCGGCGACGTGTTGCACGCCCGTCGGGGGATCGCGGGAACTTGCCCAGTGAACAGCTGATTGGAAAGCTACAAAAGTCATTTCGGAAAGTCGTCCAAAAAAACTGTAGGATGATGCTCTACCAAGATTTTCTATGTTCGCGATTCGTGCTGTAACTATCTGCTAATGCACGGATTCGTTGATGGCTAAAAAGAAACCAACAAATAACAAAGCCAGGGAGCCGCAGCGGGGAAGGACGCCTGAAACCAGGATTCCGCCACCGCCCGGGCACCGTGAAGACGTGCTTCCACTCGTCGCTGTTGGCTCAAAAAAGTTCGAAGAACTTTGCCGAGCGATCTTAAAACCACAGTTTAAAGACGTTCTTCGGGTGGCATTAAAGCGTACATCCGGAGTCGAGCAATATGGCGTCGATGTAGAGGGCTTCGATCAGCAGCACGATCCCGTCGTAGTGCTTTCTGCCAAATGTTACCAGAAGGTAGATGCGTGGGAGTTTCGCCCATGGATCCAGGATTTTTTCGACCACCTGGACGGTCACTGGAAAGGCAAAAACGTACGCCACTTCATTCTCGCCGTAACTGTCGCTGCAAACGATGACGACATGAACGAGGCGGCACGCACACTTGCTAAGTCTCTTGCCCAGAAAGGGATTCAGTTTCATCTCTGGGATTCCGTGCACATCACGGACCTTTTGCGCAATGACCCACGATTGATTGACCGGTATTTCCATCGGTACTGGGTGGACGCGATGTCGGCGGAGATCGAAAGCGACAGTCCGTCCGTAAACCCTGCATCTACGGTCTCGCCAAACAAGCTTGGCGGTTCGATCGCCGCTTTAGCAGCCCAGTTACAGGACGCAATATCCGGACCCTTTAACAGCGCCGTTTCCCGCGAACTTGAAGCGGCGGTCGCCGAGCTTCGACGCGGCAAGCGATCCGCTGTCCGCAAATGGATTGCATCAAATCGCGCTGAAGAGGCCACTTGGCAAACGATTGATCCCGCAGTCCGCGCTAAAGGGCTTCGCATTCTAGCGATGATCGAACTCGCTGAAGGCGATCTGGACAAGGCCGATGCGCTCGTTTCGGAGGCAAATGATTTAAGTGAAGAGCTAGATCCCTCCGCCCGCGTGATGATCGCCCGGGTAACTGCCGGAGTCGGCGCTGCCCTTGAGGAGCTCGGCAAGCCCACGACCAGGCGAGAGCGGGAGCTTGCAGCGGGGTTGTCGATCGACGCGGATGACCCCCGTGCAGCACTCAATATGCTTGCTCCGCTTGTTGGAGACGATGTTTCCAGCGAGGTCCTGCGTCTCCGCGGAATTGCTACCCTAATGTCTGGTAGGGGCGCAGCTGCGGCGCTGAACCTCGTGAATTCAGCGCTCTCCAAGGAGCCTGAAGGCGCTATCGCGCGGCTCACCCGCGGAATTGTCCGGATTGCCTCGGCTCTTGTCGAAGGGGTTCTACCCGGCTTTGGCGGACCTCCGAACCCCATCAATCGCGCGCTGGTCCGTTCAGAACAGGTGGCTTACGATCAGCTGGATGCCGCCAGGCAGGAATTTGAAGGGCTTCTGTCTGTCGTTGATGGCGATTTGCGCCGAGAAGTTGAGATCTGGAAGCTCGCTGTACTGATCTTGCATCCCGAAAGGAGGCAAGAAGCCAGAAGATACGGGCGATACCTGTTGTCGAGGCCTGTTCCAGATCCCTCTGCCATAGCCTGGTGCCTTCAAAACAACCTTCCTATGCGTCGGGGCAAGATCAAGAAGGCAATCGGTGATCTATTGCGCAAAGGTGAGGGAACGCCTGGCCACGTCGTCGCCCTCGCCCTTTTGGCGGCCAAAGTCGACAAGCCGTCGCGCGCCATCGCCGTATTCGAGAAGTTCAAGAGGCACTTTCCTGAAGCCGAGGAGTTTTTCAACGAGTGGCGCAAGCAGTTCGGCGAGAATGCTGGATCGCCAGAGGCTTCTTATTCGGCAGCAGTCCGCTATGGGATCGAGGCCAAGAACTACGCTCCGCTCATCGCGTTCCTTTCGTCTGGCTTGTCGAACGCCGAGGCTCTGATCGCGGGCTCCGAGTTCCTGATGTCACGGAAAGCATATGTCGAGGTTTTCAAACTACGCAATCAGCTGACAGCCATTGGTACCCTGCGTGCGTTTGAAATTGCTTCGGTGGCTGCCTTCCGGTCGGACAACGCCCAGTCCTCCGTTGAGGTGCTCACGGAGGCGTCCCGAGCGGGACTTGCCTTGCCTCCGCGGCTGGTTCAGCTACGCCTGCGCGCACAAGAGGCGACCGGTGATCATCTGAATCTAATAAAGGACTTGAAGTCGCTGCTTAGCCAATCTGATGATCCTGATCTCAGAAGGCAGCTCTTCAACGCGTACGTGCGTATTGGGGCGCTTGAAGACGCGGCCCGGGTGACGAACGATGCGATAGCGGCTCGTTCGCTCGATTACGTGAATGCGTTAAGGGTAGCCAACGCGCTTCGAAATTTTGCACCCGACACCGCGCGACGCGTGATCGCAGACATTCAGCGCGACCAGTTACCAAAAGAGCTGCTTCCGCAACTTTTGGCGCTCTCGTCCGAACTTGGGTTGAGAGACGTCCAGGACGAAATGATCAGGAGGCTGGTCAGCGAACCCGGTTCAGAGGGTATGATGACGCGCTTCGATAGTGTCGAAGCTGTCATCAAGTTTATGAATGAGCGCGCCGATCAGTATCGAGTACTGATCGACCAATGGCTTGCTGGTAGCATTCCGTCTGCCCTGGCTTTCAGTGGTGACGCCAAAGATTATGCATTGCTGTTCCTGGGAGATCGGAACTCGAGGCGTGCGAATTTCGGCTTGAAGTTCCCCATGTTCCTGACCGCGGGGACGAAGCGGTCCGCTGATACGATTGATACCACCCGCCGACCGGGGCTCCGGCTCGACCTAAGCGCGCTTCTCCTGGCTGATCGAGCCGGAATTCTGGACAAGATCGAGCAAGTTTTCGATATCCACATCCCAGCATCGCTCCCTGAAGCCCTGATCGAGATGCGTGGAAAATTCGGGACGGTTTCCGCAGAAATTGCGCGGCAGGTGCGCGCGGTCGCCCGCCGAGACAGCGCGGTCAAAATCGTCGCTTCTCCGAAGGAGGGAGTTTTTGTGTTGGAAGCGCTGAGGCATGCGCCGGAAGACGATGCAGGACGCGGCATCTTCACCACTCTCTTGGAGAATGCTTTCCAATCTGGTCACGTAACGCGCGCGGAGATGCAGAAGGCTCGGGAAAGTCTCGGCATTCCGGACGACATGGTGGAGCTGTCGTTCGACACAGTGATGGTCGGCCAGTCGGCGTGCCTGGACCTGATGCTCCTCGGCCTTCTCGAACCTATAGCTCGGTCTTTCCCAACCAATATTCTTCAGGCCGATCTGGACCAAATGCTCGCACAGATCGCCCTCTTTGAGTTCGAGGAGGGGATCGGCAACAGGCTGGAGACGCTTCGGAAGACGGTCGCCGCGCGTCTAGCTTCTTCCGCGTGGCATAGTCTCCCATCGCGCGATGAAGAATTCAGAGCTATGCGTCGGGAAGCTCCAGCGCATGTTCGTTGCCTCCTAGAAACGCTTCCCCGTGAAGAGGGGGTCGATCCACTGCTCTACTGGATCGAAGACAGAACCATATCGAGAAATCCGCCGTCTAACGCGGTCAATCTTGGACAAATACTGGCAACACTTCGACAGGCCGGGCGTCTCGGCAATGCCGAATACTATATCGTCATAAAGCTGCTACGGGACGCCGGATACTCGTTCCTGCCCATAGACGCTGACGAACTTTATGCTCAGATCAGTGCAGCCCCAATCGTCAGCGGCAGGGTTGTCGAAAACGATGACCTGATGGCGATCCAGAGCTGGTTCGCGCAGGACGCCATCAATCTCAAGCATATCGACCTCACCGTTGAGATCGATCCCAGCGGTCATGTAATAGGGGAGAGCCGTCGCACCCTCCAGCTCACGCACATCGCGCAGGATCTATTCGCGCGAATCTGGGCCGATCCCACCGCGACCGACGAACAGAAGGTGGCGCGCTCATCCTGGGTTTGGTCAAACCTCCGCCTCGATTGCACGCCGGCCCGTACAGGGTCCGAGCAACCTCATGTTCTCCGACAATTCGGAGCCTTGAATGTCTCGCAGGCGCTGGCTTTGCCTCTCCACGCGGAACTCGGCGAACCGGAGCTGGCAAAATCTGACCGGGCCAGCTACGTCAACTGGCTGATGGCAACGGTTGTTGAGCCACTTGTCGAAGCTGACCCCGAGGCAGGCGACATCATTGCAGAGACGATCGCCGGAATGCTGGCCAGGCTTCTTGAAACCCCGGACGACACGGACAAGCGGCTGAAGAAGGCGTTCGAATCGCAGATGCGTCGTGTAGTCGCTGAATATTTGCGGCTTCTTCCGCTCGATTGGGCGGATCGGGTGGCTTCACGGCGAGGAATCGATGACATACTCGACCGCCAAACCGTAATGTTGCTTGAGATTGGGGACGAGCGGGTGGCGGTTAGGTCGATTGCCGCTGCATTCACTGAGGCGTTTTCGAGCCCCCGCCGCAGCGCCAGGTTCCAGTTCCACGAGAGCAAGAAGTTCGCGCAAATTTCGTTGGACGATAGCGAGCAGGGAAAGCCGAAAGCCATCGTTAAACGAGGACGGAAGTCGTACCCTCTTGACCCGGTTACTATGGCCATACTCCACCCCGATCCACGAACGAGAGAACGCACTCTCAAGACTTCGATGCCCATGGGCAGTGTTGGCAAGCCTATATCGGAGGACGAACTAGTTGCGGTGGCGAACGAGCCAAGCCCCGAACGAAGGATCGAGGTTATTCACGACCTATATTCCGCGGATTTTTCGAGGCAGCTCACCCTGTTGGATGCTCGGCTCAAGAACACTGAGCAATTGCGCATCGCTGATTTCGAGCTGCCAGAGCCCGGCGTTCTGCTGAATTATCTTGGCATTGCCGCTGATTTTTCCGGGAACGGAGCGGAGCTGATCGAATCGTCCTTCAGGATCCTGAGCGACAAGATTAGTCCAGAAGAAGCCGTCTGGAGGACCTCTAGCATTCCACGACGGGTCCCGGAGGAACTTCTAGAGAGCTACACGCCGGCGATTCGAAAAGCTCCAGGAGATGCCCAGCGTTTTCTCTCCCTCTCGCTAACTCGCGCATTCACGCTGGCACGCACCGGTGAGTTGCGGGATGAAGATCTCAATTTCCTTGGTATGCTCGATGACGAAAGGTTGAGATTCTTCCGAACAATTCTCCGTCACAGTGGCCGACAAGCGCTCTCGTCCGAGGACTGGCGGAAATTAAATCCCGAGATTGCATTTTATCTTTTATGGCTGCATGCCGATCAGTTGATGCGCGTGCTTTCGCCATCAAATTCAGCGCTGCGGGCGCTCGGTGACTGGCTCTACGCGCAGACCCCGCGCAGGCTTACCGATGATCAAGAAGTCTGGGGCAGGTGGGTTCGCAATTCCGTTTTCAGTCTATCGGCCATCCGGATAAGGGCTGCAATCGCTGCAGAACTGCTGGATCTCGGTGCCACTGTACCGGCCGATCAGATAACAATGCTCGGTCGAGACACAGGTGGGGATTGGATGCCGAATCCTCAGTTGCTTGCCACCCTTCCAAGCGGGTCGCCGGATCTGTGCTGGATAAGCCGAGACCCTATTCCTGTTTTCTTAAAAGCTGGTTGGATGGTGCCTGACAGTGCGTTCGTGGTGAGAGATCCTTCAGGGCTTTTGACGCGTATAATCCAAGAGATGCGTGACGAAAATTGGCGTGTCCTAGTCTCCCTGGTCTCACTTGTGGTCGACATCACATCAGTCGATGAGGCGTCTCTCTCGGAGCTTAATCGAAGGATTGATAGCTACTTGAAGCTCGACGACGCCCTCGACGTAGATCCTTCCCGATCTGCATTGATGGATGTCGCCGCCAAGGTTTTTGGCCGACAGGCCGCTGACGAGGCGTTCCAAAACCTAATCACAGTCGTAGGAAAGACCGCAAGGTCTCGGTGGCCGCGAGAGAACGCCGACCTACATGGCGAGGCTGATGTCGATGGGCTAGCTCTCGACCTGGCGAACGCGATCCATCTGTTCAGCTGGGCGCGGCACAGCGAAACATCGGCCAGGATGATGTCATTTTGCAGGTTGCTACTTGACGTTGCTACGGTTTGGCGCGGCTTCCGATCTGTCGCCCTAGAATTGCTCGAAAGCGTGCTGGCTCAGGCGGACATTCCCACTGCAGCAGTAAGCGTCTGGCCTGCGCTTTTTGAGCTGAAGGCATGTCGTTAAACTCAAGAAATTACAAACTAAAGTAGCATTTACCTTGTCGTCTTTCCGCCGTCCGCAAGCTCGGGACGCTTTCGATATCCCGCGCCACGACATTCCCTCCCACCATCATCGCCAACTGCGCGCAGCGGCGATGAACCTGTGGGCGAAGATCGCTCGGGCATGATCAGTGCACGCGGCGGGCGTCACGCTTTTTCTTCGCGGTCGTTAACTTTACGATGCCATTAAGACTGTTCCTGGACCGTGGATCGGAGCCCCTCGATTTCTTGCCGTTGCTCGGCATGGTCGGTAACCGGTGTTCTGGCTGTAAATCGGCACAGGGGTTCGACGCCGATCGGCACGATAAGTCTTTGAAAGATTTAAAGGGCGTGGGGTCCTGGTGCCACGCTGAACTAAACCAGGTTCTGTCGGGCGGAATCCTGCCGGCAAGACCTTCCTGGATGCCGTGAAGCGCAGTCGCAACTGCGCTTGGATGGCTCTGCGAAAAGCCATACGGGTAGCAATTGATGGGTCCGCAGTTCGAATCCTTTCAAGACCCTGCTGGTGAGCAAACTCCCTTTCAAGGGCCCGTCCTGCGGTTCGGGCGCGATCGATCAGCTTGTTCTGGGTGTAGCGAAGAGGGGCATATACCGATAGCCCGCTCAAGTTCAGCAGTAGATAGTCGGTGATGCGATTGACCTCGAACCGCCATTACCGCTTTGCGTATGGGGCAGCCCTTCACCATCGCGCTCGGTTTGAAAGCGGTATTCCTCGTCACGTCCGTATTGGGGCTGATTGGTCTCTGGATCTCGATTGTGGCGGATACCGGAGCGACGGTGCTTGTCACGCTGAACGCGCTGCGATTGCTACATTTCGATCCCGAACGCGAGGCCTGATTTCATGATTTCCAGCTTCGGTTGGGCCGCGCTGCCCTCATTTTTGCCGCCTTATCTTCTTCAGAGGTAGGGCGATCGCGGCTCGGCGGGGTTCATTTCTCCGTCTCGGTTCTTGGCGCAGTGTAGGGTTCGGCGCATGCGAGCAAACCGATCCAGGCGCATGCCGAGGCGCTGAAGAAGAGGCCAGTTTTAAGTTGAATGAGAACTGGCCCTTGAAGTCACCACCCCCGAGATCCAGTGTTTCACGCGCACCTTGTTTCGTTGATATGGATCAAGGCGCATATGCGCTGATGCGCATAGAAAACAGTCATGCAGGATCTGTTAGACGCGATATCCGACCCGACCCGCCGCGCGGCGCTGGCCCTGATCTGGAATGATCGGGAGCATTGCGTGTGTGAACTGATGACGCGGCTGGGGGCCACCCAGAGCCGCATGTCGCGCCATCTGAAAGTGCTGCGGGATGCCGGGCTGATCCTCGACCGGCGCGATGCACAATGGGTGCGCTATCGCAAGAATCCGGACATCAGGCCCGAATTCGCGGCGGTGATCGCGGCGGTTCTGGCCGCTGAAGCTTATGCGGAAAGGCAAAGCGCATGACTATCGCGACGCAGAGGTTGAAAAGCGGGCGGGACGGTTCCGCCCTCAGATGGTATCTCGGCATCGCGGGCGCTTCGGTGATCTGGTGGCTGGCCTATGGTCAACTGATCGCCTTCTCCGAATGGGCCACCGCGCTTTTTCCCGTCGACCGCCAAAGCCACACCGGCGAGGCGATTGCCTTTTTCTTCTATGATGTTCCCAAGGTCTTGTTGCTTCTGACCGGCATCGTGTTTGTCACCGGCGTGTTGCGCAGCTGGTTCAGTCCGGAGAAAACCCGCGCATTGCTTGCCGGAAGACGCCAGATTTTCGGCTACCCCATGGCCGCGGCTCTTGGCGTTCTCACACCCTTCTGTTCATGTTCCTCCGTACCGCTTTTCATCGGCTTCGTTTCAGCCGGGATTCCGCTTGGCGTCACGTTTTCGTTTCTGATCGCAGGCCCGATGGTCGGACCTGTCGGACTCGGCCTGCTTTATGGCCTTGTCGGCTGGAAAATTGCGACGATCTATCTCGTCTTCGGCTTCACCATCGCCACGATTGCCGGTTGGGTTCTCGGGAAGATGCGGCTGGAGCGCTACCTTCAGGCGTGGGTGCGGGAAATCAATGCGGGATCGGCGGGCGACCTCCCCGAGGAGCGGATGAGTTTTGCCGACCGGTTGAAGATCGGCCTTGAACAGGTCCGGGAGATTGTCGGCAAGGTCTGGATCTGGGTCGTGGTCGGCATATCCATCGGGGCGCTGATCCACGGTTATGTTCCTGAAGCGCTCATGCTCCGGGTCATGGGCGGCGAGGCGTGGTGGTCTGTTCCGGCTGCCGTTATCGTCGGCGTGCCGATGTACACCAATGCCGCGGGCGTTATCCCGATCGTCGAAGCGCTCCTGGGCAAGGGCGCTGCCCTTGGCACGACGCTGGCCTTCATGATGTCGGTCATCGCGCTTTCCCTGCCCGAGATGATCATCCTCAAGCAGGTGCTGACCTACCGGCTGATCGCGATTTTCATCGCCGTTGTGTCTGCCGGTATTCTAGCCACGGGCTTCTTGTTCAACCTCATCCTCTGAAAGGAACGATCATGAAATTGATCAGGATTTATGGCCCCGGCTGCAAACGCTGCGAAGCAACGGAAGCCATGGTGAAAGCCGCCGCCGAAAAGCTCGGCATTGCCGCCGACATTGAAAAGGTGACCGATCCGAAATCAATAGCGATGGCGGGCGTGATGTCGACACCGGGCATAGCGGTTGACGGCAAGCTTGTTCACGCAGGAGGGCTGCCGGACAAGGCCAAACTCGAGGCCTGGCTGTCGGCGTAGAATGAAGGAGCGGGGCAGCACTATCCGCTGTCCCGCTCAACTCTCCTGACGCAGGAAACCAGGTGCGCACCAGAGCATCGGGCGATGCTCTGGCCATTCCTTCGCCGCTCCGGGTTAACGAAAAACCGGTAACCACTTTTCCGCCCGGCGCTCTAGATAATCGCCTGTCGCACCCTTGCCGATACCCATTCCGACACAATGACGGTTGCGAGAATGACGACGAGAATCATCGTGACCTGCGGCCAGGCCAGCACATTGAGCGATGACTGCAGTTTCAGACCGAGGCCGCCGGCGCCGACAAGGCCGAGGATCGCGCTTTCGCGGATATTGATGTCCCAGCGGAACACGGTGATGCCCCAGAAGGCGGGCTGCACCTGCGGAACGATGGCGTAATCCAGGATCTGGGCGTGGCTGGCGCCGGTCGCGGCAATGGCTTCGACCTGGGTCGCGTCAACCTCTTCAATCGCCTCATAGAGCAGCTTGCCGATGAAGCCGACCGAGCGCAGGCCGATGGCTATGACGCCGGCCAAGAGGCCCGGCCCCATGATGGCGACCAGCAGCAGCGCCCAGATCAGCGAATTGATCGAACGGCTGGCCACGATGACGAACAGGGCCGCAGGCCGCAGGATCATGGCCGACGGCGTGGTGTTGCGCGCCGCCAGAAAGGCGACCGGCACGGCAAGAACGACACCCAGCATGGTGCCGAGCGTGGCCATGTTCAAAGTGTCCCAGAGCGGCGCCCAGAGCTCGTTCATATAAGACAGGCGCGGCGGCCACATCCGGCTGCCGATATCGGCGGCCTGCTTCGGCGCATCGCTCACGAAAGCCCAGATCGTGTCGTGCGTCATAACCTGCCAGCACCAGACGGTCAGCGCAACGAGGCCAAACCAGCCGGCCCAGATCATCAGCGATTGCCGGGATGTGCGGCGGCGCCAGACCGCGGGATAAGGGGCGTCGCTCATTGCAGGAACTTCCGGATATAGCTGGAACCGTACTCCGCCACCATGACGAGGAGAATGATGATCAGGATGATCGCGCCGGCGCTGTCATATTCATAGCGGTCGATGGCGGTGTTCAGGGTCGCGCCGATGCCGCCCGCGCCGACAATGCCGATCACCGCGCTTTCGCGGAAATTGATGTCGAGGCGATAGAGCGACAAGCCGATGAGGCGCGGCATGACCTGTGGCTGGATGGCGTAGTTGATCATCTGCATCCATGAGGCGCCGGTTGCCCTGATCGCCTCCGCCTGCGCCTCGTCGATATCCTCGATGTCTTCCGCCAGAAGCTTCGACAAAAAGCCGATCGTGGCAAAGCTCAGCGTCAGGAACCCGGCAAACGGGCCAAAGCCGAACATCGCCACAAAGAAGATCGCGATGATGATTTCCTGCAGCGAGCGGCTGACGGCGATGATCGAACGGCAGACAAGATAGACAATCTTGGGCGAGACATTGCGCGCCGCGCCGATGCCGACCGGCACGGAGATGATGACGCCGGCCACCGTCGAGGTCAGCGTCATGGTCAGGCTCTCGATCAGCCCCTTTGAGATATCGCTCCAGCGGCTGGTAAAATCGGGTTGCAGAAAGCCGACCAGAAAACGCACGCCCCGCGACCAGCCTTCTACGATCCGCGCCCAGTTCGGGTCAAGCGTGGCAAGCGCGAGAACGAACCAGGCCGCAAACCCGATCTGAAGCCCTATCCGCCAGCCGCGATGCGTGAACACCTGCGGCGGACGCTTCCATGTCGTTGGAGAAGTCGTCGGATAATTGCTCATGCGCCGAGCCTCGCAAGCACGGCCGCCTCTTCGGCTTCGGCGCTCTCGTCTTCCTGCGCGCCCTTGCGCATCGCGTTCCAGTCTTCCGCGCCGTAAATCTCGGTCAGCGCTGTCTCGCTCAGGGCGTCGGGGGCGCCGTCAAACACCACCTCGCCGGCACGCAGTCCGATAATGCGCTGCATGAACTGCTGCGCCAGCGGCACGTCGTGAATGTTCACAATGGCGGGAAGATTGCGTTCGGCGCAAATTTCGATCAGTAGCCGCATGATCTGGCGGCTTGTCTTGGGATCGAGGCTGGCCGTCGGCTCATCGACCAGCAGCAGTTCGGGTTCCTGGGCAAGCGCGCGGGCGATGCCGACACGCTGCCGCTGGCCGCCGGAGAGCGCGTCGGCGCGCTTGTCGGCCTGGTGCATCAGGCCGACCCGGTCCAGCAGCCGATAGGCAAGACCGATATCGTCCGCGCTGTAGCGGCGGGTGAAGCTGGTCCAGAACCCGACATAGCCCAGCCGGCCGGACAGAACATTTTCCATGACGGTCAGCCGTTCGACCAGGGCATATTCCTGAAAAATCATGCCGATGCGGCGACGCATGGCCCGCAATTCGCGCTGCCCCTGGCCGGTGATCAACTTGCCGGATATTGCAACCGAACCGGAGGTCGGTTCGACAAGGCGGTTGACGCAGCGGATCAGCGTTGATTTTCCGGCGCCGGAGGGACCGATCAGTCCGACAACCTGACCTTCCGGCACGGTGAGGCTGACGTCGTTCAGGGCCTTGTCGCCGGTCTTGTAGGTTTTGGTCAGCGATTTGAGTTCGAGCATGACGGCTCCACAACAAGGGAACGGGCGGATGATCTCCGCCCGTTCGAAAGGATGATACCAGTTCTTACTGGCAATTGTAGGAAACGCCGTTTGCCTCGTCGATCTGGCGGATCACGGCCCAGTTGTCCTTGAAGGTGATCGGGATGAACTGTGCTTCGCCGGACTTGGAGAATTCCTCTTCCAGCGTCGACCCTTCCCATTCGAAGGAGGCGAAGGCTTCCTTGATCTTGTCCTGAAGCTCGGGCGTCAGATTGTGCGCCAAGCCGTAGCCGGTGGTGGGGAAGGTCTGCGAGGTGTAGATGATCTCGACCTGATCGTCTGTGATCACCTCGCGGGCAACCATGCGCTTGCGCACCGAATTGGCGATCGCGCCGGCCGGATAGTCCTTGTTGGCCACGCCGAGGATGGTGTTGTCGTGTTTGCCGGAGAAAGTGGCCTCGAAATCCGTGCCGGCTTCCATGCCGTATTCGGATTTCAGAATGGCCGACGGGGCCTTGAAACCGGAATTGGAGGTCTCGGACGAAAACGCCAGGGCCTTGCCCTTGATGTCTTCAACTTCGGCAATGCCGGAGCCCGGATAGGTGATGATTTCCATCTCGTAGCCGAATGAACCGTCCTCGGCCGCCATCATGGTGAACGGACGGAAACCGGCGCAGGCCACGGCCAGCGGGTTCGAGCCGGTGTTGAAGCCTGCGACATGGAGGCGGCCGGCGCGCATGGCTTCGATCTGGGCGGCGTTGGAATCGACCGGGAAGAACTGGACCCGCTTGCCGGTAACCTCTTCCATATGCGTCAGAAAGTCCTTCCATGCCTCCGCGTAGACAGCCGGATCTTCAACCGGCGTATAGGCGAAGATCAGCACGGAAGGATCGACAAGCTCAGCCGGATCGGACGGGATATCGGCAATCAGGTCGCCGTCTGCATCCGTGTAGCGGCTGTCCAGGGTGAAATCTGCTAAAGCAGGTACTGTCATAGCAACCAGAGCGGCTGCAGCAAGAAGAGTACGACGCATTTTATTATCTCCGATCATGTTTGGATGTCATTTCGCCCGGGCTTAGCAGTGTTTTATTACAGCGATACAACGCTACTGCCCGGATGGCCGTTTTCAGATCAATGGTAATGAAATTCCCGGCAAGCAAAGCTGCCGCGATCCCTGCGCCGATACCGCTGCAAAGGCCTTGAACCGGAAATGTCTCATTCGGCATTCACTCGCTCTTTGCGGCGAGATCCGTCGCGCCTTCCATACGGCCGATCTGGTTCAGCCTGCTTTCCAGCGCCATTTTTTCGATTGTCTCCACCGGAAGGCTCAGAAACGCCTTGATCCGGATTTTGAGGAATTGTGCCGTTTGCACAAAGGCCAGTTGCTTTTGCGCATCCGTCCCCTCGACAGCGGCGGGGTCTTCAATGCCCCAATGCGCCCGCTTTGCCGCCCCGCGCGCGATCGGGCAGGCCTCTCCCGCGGCGCTGTCACAGAGCGTGAAGATGAAGTCGAAAGCGGGCGCGCCGGGGACCGAAAAGGCATCCCAGCTCTTCGAGTGAAGCCCCTCGACCGGGTAGCCCTGTGCCGCCAGCACCTTGAGCGCGAGCGGATGAACGGCACCTTTCGGCCGGCTACCTGCCGAAAAGGCCTGAAAGCGACCTCTGCCCTCCGTGTTGAGAATGGCTTCAGCCATGATCGACCGCGCCGAATTTCCGGTGCAGAGAAAGAGAATGTTGAAGTTCTGGTTGTTTGTCATGGCCGAACTCTCATTTTCATGTCGGTGTGAACAATGCGCGGAAGCGCCGTTTACCAGCAGGCGTGGTGACTGTGACCGGACGCCGACCTGCGCAAAGCCATGTCGGCAAGGCGGATCGTCAGATCGATTACGCCGTCGCTTTGGCTCCCGGCTGGATGGTATCTCCTGTTTCCCCCGAATGCCGATTGCACTGGATATTCGCGACACCCGAACGAGCCGCTGCAAGTCGCAATAAACCATCTATGTTGCAGTTTCATGAAACTGTAACATGACTGTGTTTTACCGTCCTCCGGGGACCACCCGTTGAAACCCGAATGGATTCGACAACCGATCCAGCCAGGAGAGATTATTCCAATGAAAAAGATACTTTCAGTCACCGTTCTCACTGCAGCCTCGCTGCTCGCCTATCAGGCCGCAGCCCAGGAAGATGCTATCCAGGTTGACGGCTCGTCGACCGTGTTCCCCGTCTCCGAGGCGTTTGCCGAGGAATACCAGATCGCAACCGGCAATCGTGTCGTTGTTGGCGTGTCAGGTACCGGTGGCGGCTTCAAGAAGTTCTGCCGCGGCGAGACCAGCTTCTCCGGCGCATCGCGCCCGATCAAGACCTCGGAAGCAGAGCTTTGCGCCGAAAACGGTATCGAGTTCGTCGAATTGCCCGTCGCCATGGACGCGCTTGCCGTGATCGTGAACCCCGACAACCCGATCAGCTGCATGACCGTCGAAGAGCTGAAGACGGCTTACGAGACGGAAGCACAGGGTGTCGTCAACAACTGGAACCAGTTGAACCCGGAATACCCGGACCAGCCGCTGACCCTGTTCGGCGCCGGCACGGACTCGGGCACCTACGACTACTTCACCTTCGCCATCATCGGCGAAGAGGGCGCCTCGCGCGGCGATTTCACCGCGACCGAAGACGACAACATCACCATCCAGGGCGTGTCGACCGACGTCGATGCCATCGGCTTCCTTGGTCTGGCCTATGTCGAAGAGAACCGCGGCCGTGTGAAGCCGCTGGAAATCTCGTTCAACGGCGGCGAGTGCGTTGCGCCGACCACCGAAACCGCGGCCAGCGGTGAGTATCAGCCGCTGACTCGTCCGCTGTTCATCTACGCGAACAAAGAGCATCTGGACACGAAGGCGAATGTCGAGGATTACGCGAAGTTCATGTTCAACCCGGAACTCGCACCGGAACTCGTGGCCTCCACCGGCTATCTGGCGCTGCCCAGCAAGGCCTTCTCGCTTGCTGAAGAAAAGATCGTTGCCCGCTCGACCGGCTCGTTCTTCGACGGCGGCTCCAAGGTCGGCGTCACGCCCGACGATCTTCTGAAGGCTGCCAACTAGGCACATTTCATCTCGGCGGCGGGTCTTTTCGCCCGCCGCATCTTTTTCCGGTCAAGCGAGGTTGCCGTGCCCGTAGATTCCATTCCCAGTTCAGCGGAACTCATCAACAGCGGTTTTGTCAAAAGACGGCGACTGATCGACCGGGGCATGAGGGTTTTCCTGTTCCTGTGCGCGGCACTGTCGGTATTCGTCACATTCGCCATCGTCTATATTTTGATACGCGATTCGGCCGGGTTCTTTGCCCATGTGCCGCTGTTCGATTTCCTGTTCGGCACGATGTGGACGCCGGTCTTTGCCGACCCGCAATTCGGGGTCCTGCCTCTCTTGGCCGCGACATTGCAAACGGCGGGGCTTGCTATGATCATCGCGGTGCCTTTCGGCCTGGTCATGGCAATCTATCTCAGCGAATATGCCAAGCCGGCGGTGCGTGAGACAGTGAAGCCTGCGCTCGAAATGCTCGAGGCCGTGCCCACTGTGGTTTACGGTTATTTCGCGCTTCTGGTGATGACGCCATTTCTGCAACAGTTCATTCCCGGGCTCAAGGGCATCAACCTGCTGGTGCCCGGCATCATCCTCGGCATCATGATCCTGCCCTACGTTGTCTCTGTCTCCGAAGATGCGATGCGCGCCGTGCCCAACAGTTTGCGCGAAGGCGGTTACGCGCTTGGCATGGCGAAATGGCAGGTGGCGACACGTATCGTCATCCCCGGGGCGTTTTCGGGCATCACCGCCGCCTTCATCCTCGGCATGTCGCGCGCAGTGGGCGAGACGATGGTACTGGCGATCGCAGCAGGCCAGAACCCGAACCTGACATGGGACCCGCGCGAGGGGGCCGCGACAATCACAGCCTATATCGTGCAGATGAGCCTCGGTGACGTGGCGCACGGGTCGGTCGCATACGAGTCGATCTTTGCGGTGGGTCTTCTGCTCTTTGTCATCACGCTCACCTTCAATGTCATCGGCTTCTACCTGCGCCGCAAGTTCCGCGAGGCATACTGAGATGGTTACCACAACCGAAGGAACGCTTGGCAACGGTGCATCGACGAACCAGGAGGCGTTCGACGCCGTCGCGCGCGCCAAGAAGAAAGACATCATCTTCGCCTCCGGCGGGGTGATCGTCATGGCCATCGCAATGGCGCTGCTTCTGACGCTGATCGGCGATCTAGTCATCCGCGGGGCCACCCGCATCAGTTACGATTTCTTGACCAGCTATCCTTCGCGCATACCGGCGCGGGCGGGCATTCTGTCGGCATGGGTCGGCTCGCTTCTGGTAATGTTGGTGACCGCTTTCCTCGCCATTCCAATCGGGATCGGCGCGGGGCTTTATCTGGAAGAATATGCCAGGAAGGGGTGGCTCTCGAACTTCATCGAGATCAACGTGTCCAACCTCGCCGGCGTACCTTCGATCATCTACGGTCTTCTGGCGCTCGGTCTCTTCGTCTACGGGTTCGACCTCGGCAAGACGATCCTCGTGGCCGGCATGACGCTCGCACTGCTGATCCTTCCGATCGTGATCGTCTCGACCCGCGAGGCGGTGCGCTCGATCCCTTCGATCATCAAGGAGGGTGCTTATGGCCTTGGAGCCGATCAATGGCAGGTGATGTGGCACTACATCATACCGGCGGCGCGGCCTGGCATCCTGACCGGCGCCATCGTGGGTCTCAGCCGCGCCATCGGCGAGACCGCCCCAATCATCACGATCGGCGCGCTGACCTTCATCGCCTTCCTGCCGCCGGCACCCGTGACCGGAGAGTTTCCGTTCATCTCCTTCGCCTGGCTCAACGACGGATTCACCGTGCTGCCGATACAGATGTTCAACTGGATTTCCCGGCCTCAGGCTGGTTTTCACACCGCCGCTGCCGCAACCGGTGTGGTGCTGATCGCGCTGACCTTCTCGCTCAACGGCATCGCCATCTGGATCCGGTACCGGCTCCGCAAAGGACACAGAAACTGAACCATGATTGATGACAACATGACAGCCGAAAAAGCAGACGCCGAGATCGAGAAAACCAGACTTCAAGATGAGCGCGAGGCGGCCATGCCGCCTCCGATCAAGCCTGCGGCAGAGAGCGACGCGCTACGCGCCCGGATTGAGGATTTCAGCTTTTACTACGCCAACGGCTTTCAGGCGATCAAGAGTGTCAGCATGCCGATCCTCGACCGCAAGGTGACGGCGATCATCGGCCCCTCGGGATGCGGCAAGTCCACCCTTCTGCGCAGTCTCAACCGGATGCACGATCTCTACCCCGGCAACCGCTATGAGGGGCGGGTAATACTGGAGCCAGAGGGCGAGAACCTGGTCGGTCGCGACGCCGATCCTGTGCTGGTGCGACTGCGCATCGGCATGGTGTTCCAGAAGCCGAATCCCTTTCCCAAATCGATTTACGAAAACGTGGCTGCCGGCTTGCGCGTGCGCGGGATCAGCAAACGCCAGGTGATCGACGAAGCGGTGGAAAGCGCATTAAAGCGCGCCGCGATCTGGGACGAGGTCAAGGACAAGCTCAATGGCTCGGCCTACGACCTTTCGGGCGGGCAGCAGCAGCGTCTGTGCATCGCACGCGGTCTGGCTCCGAACCCGGAAATCCTGCTTCTGGACGAGCCGACATCGGCGCTCGATCCGATAGCGACGGCCAAGGTAGAGGACCTGGTCCAGGAACTCGCGAAATCGGTGACTATCGTGATCGTCACCCACAACATGCAGCAGGCGGCGCGCATCTCGCACCGCACGGCATTCATGTATCTGGGCGAACTGACAGAATTCGGCGAAACGAGCCAGATTTTCAATAATCCCCAGCATCCCCGCACGGAGAACTACATCACCGGGCGCTACGGTTGACGAGATGTCGAAAGGAAGCAAATGGAAAAGCGACATACGCTGCAAGCCTTTGAACAGGCACTGAGTGACCTGTCCGCCGCCGTCCTGATCATGACGGAACATGTTCAGGCCATGGTTGCAAGCGCAGCCCACGTGCTTCTCGACAACGATCTGGTGCGCGCCGGTGAAGTGGTTGAAAACGATCTGGTGGTGGACCGCGAATTGGAGACAATCCGCGCCCGCTGTCTGGATATACTGGTGCGCTATCAGCCGGTGGCCGGTGACCTTCGTCAGGTCATCGCCATCGAGCACAGCGCGGGAAACCTTGAGCGCGCGGCGGATCATGCGAAGAATATCGCCAAACGCGCCATTGCGGACCGCAACTCCCGGATATCGGCGGATGCAGCTGAACTGTTCAGACAGCTGCATGCCGCGGTTCTTGGAGCATTGGAAGATGCCAATGATGCCCTTGTGCGCCGGGATGTTGACCTGGCGCACAAGGTGGTGCGCGGCGACAGGCGTATCGATGTCCTCCATGACGATCTGTTTCACCTTGTTCTGGCAGGCAGCCGGCGAGACACCTCGAAACTGAAGTCCGATATCCATCTGCTGTTTGCCGCCAAAAGCCTGGAGCGTATCGGTGACCACGCCACGAATATTGCCGAAGAAGTGATTTTCATGAGCAGACGCGAAGCGCCAGACGGATCGATCGACACATAAGACGGGTCAACAAATAAGACGGGAACCGCCATGCTGAAGCAGAAAGCACTCGATCTGCTGAAACCCAGAATTCTCGTGGTCGAAAACGGGATGGTCGAACGGGACTCCCTGTTCCGGCAACTGCAGGACAGCGGATATGCCGCGTGCGTGGCGATGGACGGCAAGACACCGCTGCAGGCGGCAAGAGATGAAAGGCCGGACATCGTCCTTTTCAATTGGGTCGCACCGAATGATTATGGCTTCAACCTGTGCCGCAGCTTCAAACAGGACAGCGCCACGAGGCAGATGCCGCTTATCATTCTGTCCGGCAGTTCCGGCGAGGAAGTCAAGGTCAAGGGGCTTGAACTGGGCGCAGACGATTACCTGTCCAAACCCTACTCTTCATCGGAGCTGGCGGCGCGGCTCCATGTCCAGCTTCGTCGTATCGATTCCGGAAAGGTAAGGCCCTGCCTCACCTTTGAGCGCATCGCTCTGGATGAAGACGCGCTGCGGGTCTATATCGAAGGACGCCCCGTGCATCTCGGGCCAACCGAATATCGCATGCTTGCGGCCTTCATGAGTCGTCCTGGACGCCCCTTCACCAGGGAACAGTTGTTGGAACGCGCCGGACGGCGCAAAGGCGATGTCGATATTCGCAGTGTGGATGTGCATATCGGCCGTCTGCGCAAGGTGCTCAACCAGAAGAAAACGAACTACCCGCTCCGAACAATCAGGGGAATAGGGTACGCCCTCGGCTAAACCTTGCGGCTGACACAAAATCGTTGTCTCTTCCGGTCATAAGCATAAATCGGACTTATGACTGCACTGAAGAGGCATGCACGTAATGATAGATGACATGGTCGGGATGCTCGATGCGCTCGGGCACGCCGAACGGCTCCACGTATTCCGCGTTCTGGTTCGACGATATCCGCAATCAGTGGCAGCCGGTGAACTGGCCGAAACACTTGGCTATAAACGCTCGACGCTTTCTATCTATCTATCGGTTCTGCGGCGTGCGGGTCTCGTCCATCAGGATCGCGACGGGAACTCCTTGTTGTACAGCGCCGATCTATCCGGCGCGAAGTCGCTGATAGGCTTCCTCTCGGAGGATTGTTGTCGGGGCCGAACAAACAATGACCATCGCACGATAGATTTCGACGCGAACGATCACCGCAGATATAATGTCCTGTTCGTCTGTACGCGCAATTCAGCGCGGTCAATCTTTGCCGAAGTCATCCTGCGTGACACCGCGCCTGAGCGGTTTGCAGCCTATTCCGCAGGCACATCGTCACATGGCGCGGTCCATCCCTTGACCCTGCAGGTTCTTGAAGAAAACGGACACGAGATTTCAGAACTGGGGACAAGCTCGATCGCCGAGTTTCAGAAGCCGACCGCGCCGCAAATGGACTTCGTTTTCACTGTGTGCGACCAGGCGGCCAATGAAGAATGCCCGGTCTGGCCCGGACAGCCGGTGACGGCGCATTGGGGTCACCCGGATCCCGCCGCAGGCGTTTTCAGCGATGAAGAACGCCTCGAATTGTTTCGCCAGACCTATCAGGCCATGCGCCGGCGCATTCAACCCTTCGCTCAACTCCCGGGACCGACCCTCGATCGCGCCGCCCTTCAGGAGCATGTGGACGATATCGGTAGGCTGCGCCTGGCCCGAGTCTGAATACTGTCGAAGAGCGGCGCTTTCACGCTGTCTTGGGCAGGATTCGCCTTCTGGCCAGGCGACCAACCGGCTATTACGACAGCGTCATCGTGCCGACGGCAACTTCCAGGCAGCGAAACTCACCGCGCCATGACCCAAGATGCACCTATGGCGATGGCGGTAGAGCCGGTAGCCAGAAAGCCAGGGCGACCAGGCTTGCCAGCAATACCGGCGGTGTTATCAGAAGACCGATTTTCATATACTGGCCCCAGCCAATCCTGTAGCCCTTTCCGGCCAGCACATGGAGCCAGAGCAAGGTCGCGAGACTGCCGATCGGGGTGAATTTGGGCCCCAGATCATTGCCAATGACGTTGGCGTAGATCATCAACTCCCGCGTTGCCGCAGGCACGTTGGCCCGATCGATAGACAATGCACCGACCAATGTCGAGGGCATATTGTTCATGATGGAGGCTGCGATGGCGGAAAGCACGCCGGTGCCCAGCGTGGCGACAAACTCACCATGTTGCGCCAACCACTCAATCGCCAGGGCGCCGTAATTCGTCAGCCCCGCATTGCCAAACCCGTAGACGACGAGATACATGCCGATTGAGAACAAAACGATCTGCCAGGGGGCGCCGCGAAGCGCGTCCGATACGGAGACGATTGCACCGCGGCCGGCCTGCCACCAGCGCCCGGCAATTGCCATGAGCAGAACTGCGCCAGTACCTGTCACAAACGCGATGGGAATGCCCAGCGGGGCCGTCACGAAATAGGCGGCAAGCAGCACGGCCAGCAAGGGAAACGCAGCCCGGAAGACCAGTGGATCCTTGACGGCCATGTGCGGCGGGTCCAGGCTCTCGACGGAGTAGTGTTTGGGAATTCGACGGCCGAATGCCAACCAGAGCACGGCCAGTGTTGCTGCCAGGGAAACAAAATTCACAGGGACCATGACCGCCGCGTAGCGGTCGAACCCGATATCAAAATAGTTGGCACTGACGATATTGACGAGGTTGGAGATCACCAGCGGCAGGCTTGCCGTGTCTGCGATGAACCCGGTCGCGATGATGAAGGCCAACGCCGCCGGCGGCCCAAAATTCAGGCGCAGGAGAATAGCGATGACAATGGGCGTCAGCAGAAGGGCTGCGCCGTCATTGGCAAAGAACGCAGCAATGATCGCCCCCAGTATAACGACAAGCGGGAAAAGCAAATGGCCGCGTCCGTTGCCCCAACGTGCCACATTCAGCGCTGCCCACGCGAAGAACCCAGCTTCGTCCAGGATCAGCGAAATGATAATCAGCGCCACGAAAGTGAAAGTTGCATCCCAGACGATATCCCATACCACGACAATATCGTCCGGATGCACCACGCCCGTCAGCAGTGCCACCAGGGCGCCGCCGAGCGCGCTCCAACCAATCCCCAGACCTTTCGGCTGCCAGATCACCAGAAACAGGGTGACGACAAAAATAGCCAGTGCCAACATGAAAAGACCTTATCGTCAGTGCGTGTTCTGGTTGACGCGTCGAGAGAGCTCCTCAGCACTCTCGACGCGCTCTGAATAACGGTCAGTGAGATAGGCAGACCTGCCGCGCGTCAGCCAGGTGAACTTCACAAGTTCCTCACACACATCGACGATACGCATGTAGAGGGGTGAAGGCTTCATGCGCCCGGCTTCGTCAAACTCGGTGAAGGCCTTGGGTACGGATGATTGATTGGGGATGGTGATCATACGCATCCAGCGCCCGAGGATTCGCATCTGGTTGACGGCATTGAAGCTCTGGCTGCCGCCCGAAACCTCCATGACCGCCAGTGTCTTGCCCTGGGTGGGCCGGATACCGCCCAGCGATAGCGGTATCCAGTCGATCTGCGTCTTCATGATGCCGGTCATCGCGCCATGCCGCTCGGGGCTGACCCACAGCATGCCCTCGGACCATTGGGCGAGGTCGCGCAACTCCTGGACTTTCGGGTGGCCGGAATCCGCATCGTCAGGCAGAGGTAGACCCGACGGTTTGAAAGTGCGCACTTCGCAGCCGTACCAGCGCAATAGTCTCATCGCCTCTTCGGAGGCCAGGCGTGAAAAGGAGCGCTCGCGCAACGAGCCGTAGAGCACCAGAATCCTGGGGGGATGGCGCGGCGCATCCGGCCCCGCCAGCAAATCGACGTCAATTGGACGTAACTTGTCCGGATCGATATTCGGCAGGTCATCGAGGCGTTCAGTCCCGCTCATTGAGTTGCCCCGCCGAAGCGTAACACATCGCCGTCTTCCTTGGTAAACACCGCCACCGGGTTTGCCAGCAGTTCAAGGACCCGCTCTGAAGGCCGGCATAACCGCGCACCTTTTTCTGTCACCACAATTGGACGATTGATCAGGATCGGGTGCGCCATCATTGCATCGATCAGTTGATCATCACTCAGCGTCGGATCATCAAGATTGAGTTCCTCAAAAGGCGTTCCCTTGCGGCGCAGCAACTCTCTTGGCGTGATGGCCATCATCGAAATCAGCTCGATCAGCCGTTCACGACTGGGTGGGGTCTTTAGGTATTCTATCACGGTCGGGGTTTCGCCCGACGCCTCGATCATCGCTAGGGTATTTCGGGAGGTTCCGCATGCCGGATTGTGAAAGATTATCGCTTTCAAGCGTTCTCGCTCCTTCTTTTGTCGTTGAGGCCACCTTCACTCAGAGCCGCCGAAAACGGCTCGCAAACTTCTGGGTGGCCAGCGCAGCAGTCGCGAACCAGAAAACGCAGAGTTTCCTGCATGTGCTCGAGATTGGCGCGATAGATGATTGAGCGGCTCTGTCGGCGCGATATCACCCATCCTGCCCGTGAAAGCACCGCAAGATGTGCCGACATGGTGTTGTGCGGTACAGATAATTGACGTGCGATCTCCCCGGCAGGGAGCCCGTCGGGTTCATGGCGAACAAGGAGACGAAACGCCTCAAGACGGGTCTCTTGGGAAAGCGCGCTAAAACTCGCGGTGACGATGCTTATTTCCATGTGTCCAATAATATGGACAAAATAAATATTGGCAACCGAGTTTCGCCGATTATACGATCTGTCTTGCCCTGCCTGAAACCATCTTTGCCGAACTCGAAAATGGCGATATTTAGCCAAGAGTGACCGCGCTGGCAGCCTCCCTCAATCGGCCCGGTCTGTTCCTCTCCTATTCAGATTCTGTTTTTGACGAAGGACCCAATTTTCGTTTCGGGGGTGACCGTCTCCGTCGTGTTGTGTCGGGAATTTCCTCGCATCGAAGGAACAGAGCCCCTTTCGGATTCGCTGCGACAGGCCGTTTCGTGCTTTGTTGTCCATGCAGACTGTGTTCTTTGCCAGTATCGACACCCTGTTGCACAAAGCTGACGCGGGCTGCCATGGCGAAGGAATGTCCAGCCGTTGTTGTTTGCGAGCAATTGACGATGGGACTGTAAGGCCCGGGGTCTGTCAGCAACGTCTCCGTCCAAAAAAGACGGCTTCCACCTTCGGCGGACCCTCCGTCTTTTCCGGTCCTGCGCCGCCCTTCGCTTCGCTGCGGCCCTGAAGGGTGCAGTCATCCTCTTCCGGTGCTTCCTGGTGTCCCTGTCAATTCGATCAAACAACGGAGACATACCAATGGCAGACCTGATCAACTTCATCCGCTTCAACGACAACGGCACTTTGGAAGGCAACATCGCCGCACTGGACTTCGACTTCGACATCACTGGCGAAGAGCTCAACAGCACGAACCCGAAAGCGCCTGTCTACCGCCTGTATGGCGTGTCCCCGCGAGGCCGAAAGGTCGAGGTTGGCGGCATCTGGCGTCAGACGAACCAGAACGGCGAAGAGTATCTGCAGCTGACCGCGGCAACCCCGAGCCGGGCGTTCCGTGCGAACCTCGGCAAGTTTCCCGGCCAGGACGATGATGATCTGATGACCGTGATCCCCTGGAGCTAAGCTCCCTCGGCGCGGCGGATACCGCCGCGCCGGTTCCGGCAAATCCGCGACGTACCTAATAGTCCGCACTTGTTTCGCTTCTGTCCTCACTTTAGGTATTATGGGTTTGCGAAAAGTGCCAAATCGCTCCTTGCTCTTTCGGCGTCATCCCACCGGATCACAATGGCAATCGGGCCTTGAAGCACATATAAGAAACACCATGTGGGTTCGAACAGCTGTCGCGAGAGAATGACAAGAGAAGAGATTATAAAGGGGCTGGGTGCGCAGCCACATGACCCGTTTGTGTGGTTCGATGGACCACCGATTCTGGAGCAAATTCCGCCCGGAACTGTAGGTGTTAACGCTCTCAAGGTTGCGACCGCCATTGAGAACCGGCCGAGCCGCTACGTGCACCTGCTTCCGATGTTGCGCGTGAGCCTGATTGGCTTGATCTACGATCCGCAGCTGGACGGAGGAATCCTGCCCCTGCAAATTCTTGCGGAACGCCTGGGCGTCAGCCGGTTTACGGTTCCGCGCAACTGCGTGGTGCTCGAGGAAATGGGGCTCTTCTATAAAGTCACGAAGAACGGCCGCTACGCTGTCGAGCCCGATACGGCACTGGTCGTGTTTCATGACCTGTTCGTTCCGTTGCCTGCGAAGCGGCTCCGCAAAGACGATTGATGCACCCGATAACTGGGTCAAACATATAAAAAAACAAGAGAATTCTTCTTCCGATTCTGGTATAGTTGGCGTGGTCAATAGACTTACGCTGAATTTGTCGTCCAGGAGCGAGAGTGCATAGCAGGACCGTGCCGGTTCAAGGGTTGAGAGATTCTAGGAAGACCGGCCTGCCTGTAAAACCGCACCGATCTTAAGAAGGAAAAGACCATGGCGAGCACCCTTGAGAAAGCGCGCATCTCCGATGCCGAGATGAAAAAGCGGCGCCGGCTGGTCAACAGCGCCGATCACTCCAATGCCATGGAAGGCCTGAAGCGCGATCCTGCCACCGATCACATTTTCAAGGCTTTCATTCGCGGCGAGATCGAGGCCACCGATATCGTTCCGATGCTGAAAGAGTTTCGCGCCGCCAACGGATGACGAACTACGCTTACGAAAACGGCACCCTCAAGAACATCGATGGCTTAACCGATCCCGACAAACTCTCTGCCGTTGAGGCTGAACGTGTTGCCGGCCGTCTCATCGAACTGCGTCTTGGGGGCGGGCCGCAGCCGACCTTCGACGCTCGGCACCTGAGAGCGCTTCACCATCATCTTTTCCAGGACGTCTATGAATGGGCCGGGCGAACCCGCGATGAGCGGGTTCAGCTTTCTGACGGCACGGTCGCGACCATGCCGGCCATGCAGAAGATCGACGGCGAGCAATTCGCGATCGGCCCGGCCATTCCCAGCGCGCTGGACCGATTTTCCGAGGACCTGCGCGGTCAAGACCTCCTGCGCGATCTCGACCGGGAGACGTTTGCCGATCAGGCCGCAGTTTACTTCAATCGGCTCAACTCGATCCATCCGTTTCGCGAAGGCAATGGCCGGACGCAGAGGGAGTTCATGACTGCGCTGGCGAAGAACGCCGGTCACGAGCTTAACTTTGATGTCGTGTCGGCCGAACGCATGGCGCAGGCCAGTATTGCCGGTCATGAACGCGGCGATGTCGATGCCTTCAAGCGCCTGTTCCGCGAGATCTCTGATCCCGAACGCGTGCAGGCGTTGGAGAAGGCACAGAAATTTCTGACCTCGCAAGGCTTTGATTGGCAAAATCGCTATATGGCAACGACCGAGCCTGGCCGTCGCTATGATGGCGTCCTGGTCGGGGTTGGCGGGTCAGATTTCATGATGCACGACAAGCAGAATATTCTCGTCGGCAAGACAAAGGACCTGCCAAGGCCTTTGCCCGAACAAGGGCAGCATGTGACGTTCGAAACGCCACAGAAGACCCGCGCGAACGCCCGAAAGGGTAGGGGGCGTGACGACGACTTTGGGCACGGCCGCGGCTAAAATCCCATCTTCGCGGTCTCGCGGCGTAGATTGCCGGCTGGACGCCGGATTCGGTCGCGGCCGTTGGGGCCGCGGTTCTCTTCTTTTTTTGCCGGGATAGCGTACGGCTCCTTAGTCAGCGTCAATGACGAACGGTGCCCCCAATTTTGCCGCTGCCCGGCGGGCAGCAACAAAATCGGCACCCCCATTCACCGGCCTTGCCGGTCGCTTCGCGATCATTGACACTGCCCTGCGATCACCGGTGGCCGGTTTCCGTCAACAAAAGGAGACGGAAACATGACGACTATCGATCAGATCAATGAACTTCGCGCCGAGCTGACGAACTGCGACTTCTCGAAGGGCGAGCGGCAGGATGCTGAAGCAGAACTTGAAAAGCTGGAAGCACTGGTAGCAGCAGAGGAGCTTCAGTTTGAGCAGGACATAGCGGCCTGGAACGCTGACCTCGAATGAGGTCAGTTTCAGGAAGGCTGTCAGCCTTCCTGTTCTCTAGCCGACACCCGAAAAGCCGAATATTTTGAGCGCTGAAGCTGCTATTCCGTGCGCCAGTTCAAAATAGAAAGCTTGAAGTCAGGAAAACTATCAAACCGACAAATCGAGCAATGCTGCATGAACACGTATCATGAGCAGGCTGTGACTTATAGTTTGCAATTTGGCTCAGTGTGACCTATAGTAGGCATATGGCCGAGTTAATCAAAACGGCAACATTTGATCGCTGGCTTTCGAGCCTGAAAGACCGAACTGTAGCCGCAAAGGTCGCCGCTCGCCTCGTGCGACTTTCAATGGGCAATCCCGGTGATGTGGAGCCCGTGGGATCGGGAATTTCCGAGCTTCGCATTCACTACGGCAAGGGATATCGAGTTTACTATATGAGGCGCGGCGAGTTGATTATCGTTTTGCTTTGCGGTGGCGCCAAGTCGACCCAGAAAAAGGACATCAAGGCCGCAAAAATGCTGGCCGACGAGTGGAAGGATTGAAACTATGGCAAAGGAAGTTTTTAGCCGTTTCGATGCGGCCGATTACCTGAAAACCAACGAGGATATTGCTGCCTTCCTGGATGCCGCGATGGAAGAAGGTGGAGACGATCCTGAATATATCGCTGTCGTTCTTGGAACCATTGCGCGGGCGCGCAATATGAGCCAGTTGGCGCGTGACACCGGGCTTTCGCGGGAGGGTCTTTCACGCGCGCTTTCCGGCAACGGGAACCCGACAATGGCAACTTTGATGAAAGTGGCCAAAGCGCTCGATCTTAAAATTCAGGTTGTTCCAGCGGTGTCCGCTGGGGCAGCATCGAACGTTCCCGAACATAGTACAGCTTCCTGATTTTATTGGTGCCGCTCTACTGCGCAGTAGGCTGATTGATGCTGGTGCGGTTGCCGGAGGCGGACCACGCGTCGAAGGGCGCGTTTCGCGCCTCAGTCGCGGTAGCCGCGCTTGCGCTTGCTTTGCTCAAGAACACCAAGGGCATCATGGGCCTGTCCGGCCGAGGTGAACCAATCAAGCTTCAGTTGACCGCTGGTCCCGATCCGGCCCCAGCGGCGCACAAGGCACCAGTCTCCGAACAGGCCGCCCTCGATACTGAGATGATAGAACCGCCACTTGTTGGTGTCCGGCTCGATGCGGCGTAGGAGCACTTCTGTCGGGAAAAGGTCAAACTGGCCCAACATCTTCAGACCCCCGGCAGTTGTCCGTCGAACAAGTCAAGCGTGTCGCCTACCACCATCGATGTGTTCCTGGGCTTGCCGATGGGCTCCATTCCCTCAAGAACGTCGATCGCTTCCTTCGGATAGCCTGCGTCACTGTCCGTCTTCCCGGTCTCGGCGTTGTCGTCGGCTGCGGCGCCTTCAAGTCGGCTGACAGTGATAAGGTCGAGGGTCCACTGCGCCGGCTCTTGCGCATCTCGCACATGGGGGAGGGTGGTATAGGGAACGCGCACCTTGTAGACGTCCTCGCCGATGCCCGTGACGAGGACATCGATGCCGTTCTTGCGAGGCCCGAGCTGCGTCTCGAATTCGGAGCGCTCAATCGTGTTCTCGCGCCGCTCGTCGCGCACCCATTCCAGCCCGTTTCCGCGTGGCTCACGACGACTATAGACCACTGTGGCCTGACCGACATCGCTTTCAAGTCGCTGCGCGGTCGGTCCCGAATTCACTTTGGCGATGATCTTCGTTCCGACGATCGACATCCATGCATCGGCGCGTTCGCGCCCATAGGTGTCACGGATCTGTGCAATATCCTGAACGCCGAGACACACGCAAACCCCCTTCGATCGCCCGATATCGAGTAGCGCTGAAAACCGGCTGATCTTCGGCAGCTGGGCGAATTCGTCGACGAAAAACCAGATGCGACGGAGCTTGGCGTCGCCAAGTTCCGGATCGGACACGATGCCGGAGGCAATGGTGAGAAATGCGCTGATCCAGCCGTCAGACTGGTCAGAAAACCGGCCGGACTTCTGCAGGATGACGGTGCGCCTATCTGTCTTGTAGAGCAGCCAGTCGCGTAACGAAAAACGTTCCAGACCTTCATAATTCGCCCACGCCGTTGCCAGCAGACGCAGCGTGTTCGTATCAGCGGTGAGCGTCGAAAGCGTCGAGGCGACTTGTCGATAGTCAGCGTCCAGAAAGCGAACCGCATCGGGGTGATAGCGATGCGCGACCTCAAGAAGTTCCAGACGGTCACGGCGCGTCTCGGCCACCAGATCGGCCCACGTCCACCTTCCGGGGTTCTCATGCATCAGGCGTATGGTGCACGCGGCCAGCACGGCCCGGGCCGAGTTGGAAAAGAACCGATCTCTTGATTCAGGGATCAGTCGCGTGGCCAGCTCAACGGCATCCTCTGCAATGCGCAAATCCTTGGCGATATCCCAAACATGGGAACGCCGATCCTGCGGAGCAATGATGATTGGCTGCACCCTGGAACCATCCGGCTTGATCGTTGGAGGCAGCTTCTCGGTAAAGTCTCCCTTGATATCGAAGACGAGAACCTTGTCATGTCGCGCGATCGCCGAGACGATCAGCCCGATCATGGTTTGTGTCTTGCCGCCGCCTATGGAGCCAAAGATGATGAAGTGTCGCACTTCACGTTCGAGCGCCAGCCGCCATCCATTGAACCAGTGAAGGCCGTCTCTGCTGTCGATTTTTTCCGCCTTTGCGGCCCGCAGCAGTTCGGGCATGCCTGCGACAGTCCGACCGGACTTGATCCATTTATCCGGCGGCATTAGGAAAGCAACATAGCCGCCGATCGCAATGGATATGATGCCGACCGCAAGCGTGGCAGTCACCAGCCATTGGAGTTTAACCAGGTTGTCCGGGGCGTAGCCAAAAGATTCAATGAAGTGATTGCGGCAAAGGTCGGGGGACCAGAATTTGAGGCAGTCGATCGCCTGCGAAACCGATAGGCGGTAGGCCGATCCGTTCGTGGCGTTCCACGATCGAAGCGCAAAAAAATAAACCCAGACAAGTGCCGAAATGCCCACAAGGAAGAGACCGGCATAGAGTAGAATAGCAAATTCGGAACGTCTGGGTTTGGTTATCATTGGCGCAACGCCTCCCGACCCAGCTTGATCATTTGTTCGCGAAGTCGAGCGTCACCCTTTCTCCGATTTCCTGTCAGCAGAACGCCAAGAATGTAGGCGCGGTCTTCATCTCCGAGGCTTGCTTTGATGACCAGTCCACCAAGCTCGATCTTGTGGCGGGTGTCTTCGCTTCGTTCGCGCTTGCGCATTTTTCTATACTCGCTTTGCAGGTTGCTAAGCGTTCTGCGCAACGTCAGAAGGTCGCTGCTCATTCTCCCGCCCGGAACGAAAGGAATGAACCATCTCGGCAAATGCCGCCTCAAGTTCATTCTCCGAAAGATCAAGGGTTTCGACGCCTGCTTTCATGGCGATTTGTCCAATCCTGAGTGCTTCTTTTTCTTCAGCTTCGCGCAACTGCTTTTGCAGAGTTCTGATCTGGTCACGGATCGCGGAAGGGGATTTGGCGCGGGCCATGTGTTTTCTCCTTTTCGGCATTGAACGGTAAGAAGATTGCAGAGATGTTCTATGTTTGTAAACATCAATGATGCATGAAAATAGATCCATGCAATGTAAGGTGAATCGGCGGAGCCGATGCCGCACTCCGTCATGCGAACAAAACGATCGTTTTGTTAAATGCGCACTTATACATTGTTTTCAACAATGTAAGATGGTAGTCGCGTGTCATGGCGATCTATCACTTGCGCGCTCATCAGATATCTCGTGGCAAAGGGCAGAGTGCAGTTGTTGCCGCTGCATATCGCCACGCGACACATATGAACGTTGCGCGCTCCGGCGAGACTGCCGACTACAGCCGAAAGAAGGGCTGTATCCACAGTGAAGTCGCATTGCCGGAAGGCGTCCCACGGTGGATACATGCGTGGCATGATCGATATTCGCCACATCAGTTTGCCGAGCATTTCTGGAATCGTGTCGAAACCAGTGAAAAGCGCGATGACGCTCAACTCGCGCATGAGTTCGTCGTCGCGCTGCCCGTTGAGTTGTCCGTAGAGCAGAACAAGGCTCTGGTTCGTGACTTTGTGCGGGATCAATTCGCGGCGCGCGGGCAGGTCGCAGACTGGAACTATCATGATGCGACAGGCAATCCGCATGTTCACATCATGGTTTCGTTGCGGCCGCTGACCGAGACAGGCTTTGGCCCAAAGCGGGTTCCGATTCTTGATGGTGACGGTGAACCGGTTCGAAGGCCGCCAAAGGTGGAGGGCCAAAAAGGGGAAATCGTCTATCAGCATTTCGCGGGATGGAAGGATCGGCTTCCCGAGATCCGCGCGGCGTGGTCACAGGAGGTCAATCGTCATTTGGTCGAGCATGGCTATGACGCAACGGTCGACCATCGCAGCTTTGAAGATCGGGACATTCCGCTGGAGCCGACGACGCATCGCGGTCCCGCCGTTGACGACATGGAGGCGCGCGGCATTCAGACCGAGATGGTGCAGCAGCACCAACAGGTCATGCATGAGAATTTCCGCAAGCTGGCGGAAGATCCTTCGCTTGTTTTGAAAATGATCACGGCGGAAAAATCCGTCTTCGATGAGCGCGATGTTGCGAAGTTCATCCACCGGTATGCGTCAACCTCTGAAGAATTTTCCGGGCTTTTCCTCCGGGTCGGTGCGCTCGAAAACCTTGTGACGCTTTCCCAGGAAATCCGCGACCCGTTCACGAACAAGCTTCTTGAGCGGGAGAAGATGACCACGCGAGAAGTCCTGCAGATGGAAGCGCGGATGATCGATGGCGTCCGTCAGCGCGCGACGGATCAATCGTTCGGTGCACCGCCGCGGCGCGTCGAGAAGGCGCTGGCGGAATTCTCGAAATCGCATGGATTTTCTCTTTCCGACGAACAGGCAATGGTGGTTCGCGCCGTTACGTCCGATCGCGGCGTTTCGACGGTGGTCGGCTATGCCGGTGCTGGTAAATCCACGGTGATGGATGTCGTGCGGCAGGTTTACGAAGGGCAGGGGCGGCGTGTTGTTGGCGGTGCGCTTGCCGGCAAGGCGGCCGAGGGCTTGTCTGAATCTGCGGGTATCGAGAGCCGGACGCTGGCGTCCTGGCGCATGTCATGGGAGCAAGACAGACGCCGCCTTCAGAAAGGCGACGTGTTCGTTCTGGACGAGGCCGGAATGGTCTCATCGAACGACATGGCGATGTTGGTGAACGCGGTGAACGCGGCACAGGCCAAGCTTATTCTTGTCGGAGATGCGCGGCAACTTCAGCCTATTCAGGCTGGCGCTGCGTTTCGCGCCATTGCGGATAATACCGGGTTTGTCGAACTGACCGAGGTGCGCCGTCAAAGCGAAACATGGATGCGGGACGCTTCCCTGGCATTCGGTCGCGGTGACAGCCGCGCGGCGCTTCAAGCCTATGCCGACAACGGACACATTCATATCCAGGGCAATCGTGATGATGCCATGTCTGAATTGGTTGGTGCATGGGGAGCTGATTGGCGTGCCGGCGCCGATACGCTGATGCTGGCGCATACCAAGGATGCAGTGTTCAGTCTGAATGAGCTGGCACGCCATACCATCAAGGAGCACGGGGGGCTTCAAAACGAAGTGACGTTTGACGCGGTGCGTGGCCCGCGCGCTTTTGCCGTTGGCGACCGGCTGTTGTTCCTGGAAAATGATCGCGACCTTGGCGTCAAGAACGGAATGCTGGCGACCGTGGAAAAGGCGAATGACGGCATTCTTGATGTTCGGCTCGACAATGGCAGGGCCGTTACGGTCAACCATGAGCATTACAACAACGTTGATTATGGCTACGCGACCACGATCCATAAGTCTCAAGGGGCGACTGTCGACCGGGTGCATGTGCTTGCCACACAGATGATGGATGCGCAGCTTTCCTATGTCGCGCTTTCGCGCCATCGCGAAACGGTGGCGCTTTATGCCGGCCGGAATGACTTTCCTGAAACCAGGAATCTGCTAGACACGCTGTCGCTAGACCGGCTCAAGGATTCAACGCTGGCCTATGAGCATACGCCCGACTATCAGCTCGAACGCGAAGCATTTGTGCGTCGGCGCGATCTTCCGGACATTGGCGAATTGCGCGATCTTTGGCGTCGATCGCTCAATGCCATGCGGTCACGGTTCTCGGATATTGCGGAACGGTTCAGGGTAATTTCCGAACGGCTTTCGCTTGCGCGTCCGCAAGCCGTTGACGTATCGCCGAATGTCCCGCCTGCCGCCGGCGCGCGGCCTGTTGAAGCCGAAAGGGAGATCAGGATTCCCGAATTGACGCCGGCGGTCAGTCAGGCGCTTTCCCGGCTTTCGGAGGTGGACCGCAACACCAAAGGCTACAGCGGCAAGCGTGGGCGCTGGTTCCGGGCTGCCGAAACTGAGCTGACGCAGATGTCGTCCGCAACCGATCTTGTCATGTTCAATGAACAGATCGCAGCGCTGGTTTCTCCGGTTGAAGTCCGGTCTCTTGGACGCGATCCGGATGAGGACAAGCTACAATCGCTTGTCGCACATCTTCCGCCATCGGCGCAGACCTTCATCAAGGCAAACTGGCAGCTCGTGCATGTCGGTCAGCTGGCCGCGGACGACAAGAGCCGCGTTGATGTTGCGTCCGCCATGGTCACGGAGCGACGCGATGCTGGCCTTGAGGCCGATTATGAACAGGAACGGGCACGTTATCGCCTTCCCGATGTTCCGCTTATTCCGGCCGTGACGCAATGGCCCGCCTCGGTCGAAGCCGTTGCCCGTGATCCGGCCAATCAGGCGGCCGTCACCAAGTCGCTGTGCCAATCCGCACTCAAGAACATGGGCAAGGTCTGGCGCGATCCCGCCCCGATCCTCGACAAGGTGTCTGCCGCGGTGATGAGCGACGGAGACGCCAGTCAGGTTCTCAGATCAATGCGTGAGAACCCGGCGTCTCTTGGTGAGTTGCGTGGCAAGACCAACTTTCTCGGCCGGCCCGATGAGGACCGGAAAACGGCACTTGCAGCCGTGCTTCCTGCAACCAGCAGTGCCGGCGATTTTGTCCGGTCACTCAAGGTTAGTATCAAAGGCGCTGAAGAGGTTGAGAGGAAGCTGCGGAGCCAGATGGCCGCGCCGATCGACGGGCTGTCGACGGCCGCCAAAGATGTGCTGTCCGCCCTGGCAAAAGCGTCCAGTCTGCCGGAGCGCTCTGACGAACGTCGCGCACTTGAAAGGGCCGTGATCGACGACAGCGAAGCCATCGGCCAGCTGCGGGGTGTCGCTCATGACATCAGCGCGCGTTTTGGCGACAGCAGCGGTGTGCCGGCGCAAGATATGATCGCACGCGCAATGCCGGAGCTTTCTCCAGAAGCAAGATCGAGGATCTATCGTGATGCCCACCAGATCTGTACGGCCTATGACAGGTGTGTCGAGATTGAACGGACACAGCGGCGCGAAATTCGTCTTGAGCAGGAGAAGTCGCAGTATCATTCTATTGGGAGATGAGCGCCCCAGGATTGGCAAAAGCGGCGACTAACCGCCTCTTTTGTTCCCTTTGATGTTGCATCAAGGAGGCCGTTGTGGTGAATTGCGGATGTCATACGCTGCAATTTCCGCACCGCAAGAGGTTTCCCCATGCGCATCGCGATCAGCCTGGCACTGGCTGTGCTCGCTGGCTGTACCAGCACAAGAGACGTTCCGTCGGATTCCCCTACGATCAATTACATCGACAATCAAGTCCATCTCGTTCGAAGGGAGTTGAACGACGCAGCGCTCTATCAAAATGTCCTGGAGCCGCGCGCTACGAATACGGTTGAGGTGCGCAATCCGGAGATTGCCCAAGGCCCGCTCATGAAGATCGTTGATGCCGAATGGCAGGGAACGTTGGATGAGCTGACAACGCGGGTTGCCAACGAAGTGGACTACAGCGTGTCGGTGTCCGGGGAAAAGTCCGGCGCTCCGATTTTGATCTCGACCAATTTCTACAATCTGACGGCCTTGGGACTGCTTCGGGAAGCCTACGGGCAGGCGAAAGGGCGAGCGCGCCTTGTGATCGATCAGGGTGCCAGACACATGACGATCTATTACGCTCGCCCTGAGCAAAGCCCGATCCCGCATCGGGAGGATCTCAAGCCGTGAGCCAGCCCCTTTCTCACCGTCGCAATCGTGCCATGGCGCTGACAGGCATTCTGATGGCCGCGTTTTTGTCTTCATGCGCAACCATGAAGGACGAAACACCGCAACCGCCGCCTGTCCCGCAGCTCGGTGGCCCTGATGACCTCACCAGTCCGCGATATGCGCCTTTGTCCTACAAGCAGTTTGCTTCCCGGGCCAAACGCGGAAAGCCTGGCGGGACCGAGGTTGAGGAGCAGCGCTATTCGGTCCTCCGGGACGCTGCACTTGCCTATGGTGCGCAAGCAGGATTTGAGCGGCGCAGTTGGGAGATCATGAACGATCTAGAGCGTGAATCGGTCAAGCTCTCGGAAACCTTCAATTTCAACCGGGTCGCATTCAAGGCGCCGCGGGAAACAGGCTACGTGTTGCCGCCGGTGATCACCCGCGCCACGGCGGCGATCAACGTCACCGACAACGGCCGCAAGAGTGTTGCCGCCGACGAATACTACCGCATCGAGGAGCCCGGTCGACTGGTCGCCATTCTGCCGACCTGGCGCGACTATCTTGTGCTCCCGCTCGATACGCCGCGTGAGCCTGACGATCGATTGTTGCCGCAGGATGACGATGAAACGAAAATCTGGTCGCAGTATCTTGATGAAGGCTGGGCGCAGGGCGAGCAACAGGCCGACGCCGCATTGCAGGAAAACATGAACCTGTTGCGGCGCGACTATCTCGGCATGGTCGAGTATCGCAAGGCAGTGGAAGCAGGTCTCATTACCAACCTCGTGCTGAAGTCGAGTGAGACGCGCGCGGCCGGTAATGTCGACGAGCTCTATATTGGCGAGCGCCGTGTCGAGATCGATGATGCTGCCCGGTTCGTCAAAAACCCGGCCCGATGGAAGCCGATCCAGAGACGTTTTCAGGTGGCCAAGTAATGCCGGCGGTTGATCTATCGAATTTGACGGAAGACGCCTACGATCCGAAGGAGCCCTATGCGCGCGTTCTGAACCATGAGCCGTTGCGTTTTGACGGTGACATGGACCCGTTTCAGCAGTTGCTGGTCGGGGCCTCGATCAAAGGGGCGTCGGACATCCGGATACAGACGGACAGTCGTATTCGGATCAAGATGCATGGCACGCAGCATTTTGCGACCGCAAAACCTCTGAACGCCTCAGAGGTCTTGAGTATCCTGAGCCACATGTGGCGGTCGGAAGATGCCTTCAGCATCTTGCGGCAAGGGCGACCTCTGGATTTCTCGTTCGAGGTTCCGATTGACCGTCACCGGCGCCAGCGTTTCCGTGTGAACGCCAAGGGCGTGATGAAAGGTGCTGGCGACGGCATTTCCATGACGATGCGACCGTTGCCGACAAAGACGCCAACGATCGATGATGTCGGACTCGATAGTGAGGTCCGCCCGTACATGTCGCCTCAGCATGGCATTGTCGTTGTCGCCGGCGCGACCGGCCAGGGAAAGTCCACGACGCTTGCCGGGATCACGCGCTTTCATCTTGAAAACACGGCCGATCCGAAAGCGATCGTCGATCTGCAGGCGCCTATCGAGTTCACCTATTCCGACGTGCTGACGGATCACAGCGACTGCGCGTCTTCCATTGAGCAGTCGGAGATCGGCGAAGGGCGCAACCTGCCGTCGTTCGGCGACGGAGTGTGGGCGGCGCTGCGCTGCGCGCCTGATATTATTTCGCTCGGCGAGGCCCGCGACAAAGCCTCCCTTGAGGGTTGCCTGGAGGCCAGTCTGACCGGCCACTTGGTTTACACCACCACGCATGCGGGATCGGTCGCGGAAGGCTTGCGGCGCATGGTCGTGAACTTCCCGGCCGAAGAACGCGATGCGCGCGCGTTCGACCTGATCACGTCGCTCCAGCTCTTCGTCGTTCAACACCTGGTCCGCACCAGCGACCATCGCGGCCGCGTGCCATTGCGCGAGTATCTGCTGTTTGACGACTATGTGCGCGATCAGTTTGTTTCTGTTCCTATCGGCGACTGGCCGAAAGCCGTGAGCCGTCTGATGCAGGAGTCGGCCGACCGCGTTCTTGCCCGCTCCATGCATGATGCGGCCCAACAGAAAGTTGATGAGGGCAAGGTTTCGTATGACGACCTCAGGCGATTGCTGCCGCGCCACTGACGGCCGCTGATGACGAAGGAGGAAAATATGCAAATTCCAAAGTACCTTCGCCCCGTCAGGGATCATAAGAACTATGAGGCCGGCGTCGGAGAACGTGCTGTTCGAAAGCTTGTCTATTGGCCAATCATCTTGCTTCTCTGCTTGCCGGCCGCCGCCGCGATGGCGGCTGTTGCTCTATCCTTCGGCCTGTTGTTCTTGAAATTTCTGAACATCATTGAGACTGCTATTGCAAATCATGACTGGCTTATGCTGTTTTTGATCGCTCTCGCCGCAGCGGCTATCCTGTCGCTATGGAAGCTCGCCTACGTAATTCATCGGTACTTCATTCTTTAATTAGCATCTGCAGAATGGGTGATGGTCCTCACTCTATTCAGATTCCATAGTTGGCCTGGTTTTGGAATGACCGGAATGGGGCCGTAAACCGTCAGGCAGGTTTCCGGATCGCCAGACGGCAAAGCGGACATCATCCTACATTGCGTGCTGCTACGCTTGCTGACATTTACCTGATAATATGACGCTACGGCGTAGGCCGCCGTAGCCGCCGTTTATTGCATCTGCGAAGACGGGTGACCTCCAGAGGCCATCGAGCGGAAAAATCGGCCATTAGCGCGGTGTCAGATCAAGTGGCTCGACCCACTCGTGACGGGACTCAGGGTGGACTTCTTTGCTGGGTTTCGGAAAACCTGGTTCACCGAACGAACCAACGCCAATTGCGACCATGTCCGGTTTTCGTGACGGCTCCCAGAAAACAGTTGAGCCACAGTTCTCACAAAAGTGGAAAACCAATTCAAAACCAGCGTCTGAAGAACGCCGATAACTCTTGTAACTCCCACTGACCTTGATGCTTCCTTTTGGAAAAAAGGCTGCAATTCCATAAAGGGCGCCAGTACGCTTTTGGCAGGCAATGCAGTGGCAAAGCGAGACAAGTTCCGGCTCACCAGTGCAAAGCACTTTCAGGCTACGACACGAACAGCTTGCTTCTCGCTCCACACCGATCTCCCAAAGAACACTCCAATTATCATTGAAAATCGAAATTGGGAAATAGGGTGGCGTTCCGTAAGGGACACAGCGAGCTCGAAGCCTACCTGCGGCGGCCGCGGCAATGATTGCGGTGACCAGGCTTGTGCCCGCGTCATGCACGGCCCATTGCGGTCGTTCATTCCTTCCGCAGCGAACTTCCGCTTCCCCGCCCTATCTGCACCTTTTAGCAGAGCGCAGCGAATGGCTACTTGCGGCACCTGGGGCCACAATCGCGAACGACCAGCTTGGAGGCGAAAAGAAGCCTTTCGCGCGTCCGCTGAGCTCCAGGTATATGGTCATTCTGATGGGCTGCTTCAGGTGTTGCAAGGTTCGATTCCAAAAAGCGTTGAGCCGCTCAGCCTTGACGCATTACGTTTGTCGGGCAAAAATTCTGTTTTGATCAAGACGCTCCGATAGCTCCAACAAAGGGCTTCGCGGCTTCAGCCCTTGCCTCGGAATCTTGCTTCCCTGTAGTCGCCGGAAGAATTTTGCGATTTGGCTCCGTCTTATAAAAGTTGACATATCCGGCCTTGACCTTCCAGTTGCTGGAATCTCCATATGTTGGAAAACGCACTTATCAGGAGGCCTCGAATGCAGCACTCGCACATGAGCCACGGAGGCGTGTCCGGCCATAGCGGAAATACTACGGGTGAGACCGTGACGCGCGACCCGGTCTGCGGCATGTCGGTCGACCGCGCCAGCACCAGCCATGTGGTCAAACACGGCGGCGAAAACTATTACTTCTGCTCCAACGGCTGCCAGGCGAAGTTCGAAGCCGATCCGGAGCACTACACCGCCGAGCACGCAGAGGCCGAAGCGCAGCCTGAGGGCACGCTCTATACCTGCCCGATGCATCCCGAGATCGTGCGCGATCACCCCGGCAATTGCCCGAAATGCGGCATGGCGCTGGAGCCGATGACGCCTTCCGCCGATGCTGGCCCCAATCCCGAATATGTCGATTTCAGGCGCAGACTGATGATTGCCGCGCCGCTGGCGCTCGCCGTCTTCATTCTCGAGATGGGCAGCCATCTGGGCCTGCCCTTCGAGGACTGGTTCGGTCACACGCTGTTCGGCTGGCTGCAATTCGCTCTGGCGACGCCAGTGCTGATGATCTGCTGGCCGTTCTTCGAGCGCGGCTGGGCCTCGATCGAAAACAAAAGTCCAAACATGTGGACTCTGATCGCGCTTGGAACCGGGGCGGCCTATCTGTTCTCCGTCGTCTCGCTCGTCGCGCCCGGCCTGTTTCCGGCGGCGATGCGCGACGCAATGGGCATGGCCCCGGTCTATTTCGAAGCCGCCGCCGTCATTCTTGTGCTGGTGCTGATCGGCCAGGTGATGGAGCTTGCAGCGCGCGAACGCACCGGCGACGCGATCCGGGCGCTGCTGGATCTCGCGCCGAAGACCGCGCGCAAGGTCACCGATGGCGGCGAGGAGGATGTGCCCGTCGAAACGCTGCAGGCGGGCGACATGCTGCGCGTGCGGCCCGGCGAGAGCGTGCCGGTTGACGGCGTCGTCGTCGAAGGCCGCTCGTCGGTCGACGAGAGCATGATTACCGGCGAGCCTGTGCCGGTTGAAAAGAGCGAGGGCGAGCCGGTGACCGGCGGCACGCTCAACAAGAATGGCAGCTTCCTGATGCGCGCCGAAAGCGTCGGCTCGGAGACGACGCTCTCCCGGATCGTCGACATGGTCTCCAAGGCACAGCGATCGCGCGCGCCGATCCAGGCGATGGCGGACCGGGTGGCGGCCTATTTCGTGCCGGCCGTCGTCGCGGTGGCGGTGATCGCCTTTCTGGCCTGGCTGGCGTTCGGCCCCTCGCCCGCCCTTTCCTATTCTTTCGTCGCGGCGGTTTCGGTGCTGATCATCGCCTGCCCCTGCGCGCTGGGGCTTGCGACGCCGATGTCGATCATGGTCGCCACCGGACGTGGCGCGAATGCGGGCGTGCTGATCCGCGACGCAGAGGCGCTGGAACGCTTTTCCAAGGTCGACGTGCTGGTGGTCGACAAGACCGGCACGCTGACGCAGGGCAAGCCGGCCCTCACCGATGCCGAGCCGCTGGACGGCTTCGACCGCCTGGACCTGCTTTCGATTGCGGCAGCGCTGGAGAGCGGCTCCGAGCATCCCCTCGCCGAAGCGATCGTCGCCGGCGCACGGGAGGCGGAAGCGCCGGAACGCGAAAGCAGTGATTTCGACGCCATCACCGGCCAGGGCGTGACCGGGACGGTCGACGGACGCAAGGCGGCGCTTGGAAACGCCGCGCTGATGGAAGCGGAAGGCATCGATGTCAGCGCCCTGCGGGAACGCGTCGCCGCGTTGCAGGGCGAGGGCAAGACCGCCATGTACGTCGCCGTCGATGGCCAGGCGGCCGGCATCGTCGCGGTTGCCGATCGCATCAAGGACACCACGCCGGATGCGATCCGCGCGCTGCACGAGGCGGGCATGCGCATCGTGATGGCGACCGGGGATGCCGAAGCAACCGCGAAAGCCGTGGCGCAGACGCTCGGGATCGACGAGGTCCATGCCGGGGTGAGCCCGCAGGACAAGCACGACCTGATCGAGCGCCTGCGCCGCGACGGCAGCGCGGTCGCCATGGCGGGCGACGGCGTCAACGACGCACCGGCGCTTGCGGCGGCCGATGTCGGGATCGCCATGGGCACCGGCGCGGATGTCGCGGTCGAAAGCGCCGGCATCACCCTGGTCAAGGGCGACCTGACCGGCATCGTGCGCGCCCGTCACCTTGCCGAGGCGACCATGGCCAATATCCGCCAGAACCTGTTCTTCGCGTTCGTCTACAACACTGCGGGCGTGCCGCTCGCCGCCGGGATCCTCTACCCCTTCTTCGGCCTGTTGCTGTCGCCGATCGTCGCGGCTGCGGCGATGAGCCTGTCCTCGGTCTCGGTCATCGGCAATGCGCTGAGGCTGCGGGCGACGAAGCTTTAGGATGTTTATGCGTCGGGACCCGCAGCACGCCGGAACACGGCCCAAGATCGGCCACGATCGACCCACATTGTCTTCAGGTCGCCGGGGCGCATAAGGTTTCCGTCGGCAGCGCACGGTGAATGGATTGGACATGGGGTACATGCGGACAATGAGAGCGGCGGTGAAGGTGCTGTGCATCGTCACGGCCATGCTTCTCGGCGTGCTTTCACCCTCCGTGGGTAGCGCCGCCACGCATTGCGCGACGATGCCGGAAGTCGCGATGCACCACGCGCAGCCCGCCGGCGCCCCGCATGACATGGACCATCGGACCGACGGCGCAAAGGCGTGCTGCCTTGCGGCCTGCGGCCTGCCCACCGGCATCGCGCCGGGGCAGCCTTCGAGCCTTCTCACGCGCGTTGTCAGGGACCTGACCTTCCCTGATCTCTCCGCGCGCCTGAAAGGCCATCCCGTTCCGCCCGATCTCGAGCCTCCCCGCTTGCGCGCATGAACCGCCGGCCATGCCGGCCATCCTTCATGTGACAATGCCGGTCCGACGACCGGCCATCGGGAGAACGATCATGTATCGCAGACAATTCATGCAGAGGCTCGCGCTTGGCGCGGCGGCCTTGGGCTCCGGCCTGCCTATCACCTGGGCCAGCCCCGCGCAGGCGCAGCAGACGCCCATCAACCTTCAGATCACCAACCGCAATATCGAGGTGAACGGACGGTCCGCCAGCGTCTTCGGCCTTGTCGGGCCTGACGGCAGGCCCGGCCTCACCCTTGATGCGGAAAGCCCCTTCGATGTCAGCCTTGCAAACAACAGCGGCGAAGCGACGCTGGTTCACTGGCATGGCCTGACGCCGCCATGGGAGATGGACGGCGTGCCAGACAATCCGGCGCCGATGATCGAGCCGGGGCAGGAGCGCCGCTACACTTTTCCGCTCGCCGCCGGCGGCACGCACTGGATGCACGCCCATACGCTTCAGGAACAGAACCTGCTGGCTGCGCCGCTGATTGTCCTTTCGGAGGAAGACAGAAAGGCCGATGTTCAAGACGTTGTCGTGCTGCTTCACGACTTCTCGTTCCGCTCACCCGAGGAATTGCTGGCCGGTCTGAAAGCGGGCGGCGGCCATGGCGGAATGATGGGCGGCCACGCCATGATGATGCAGGGGCAGAACATGTCCGGCATGCCAGGCATGGCGATGTCCGGCATGCAGATGGACCTGAACGACATCGACTATGATGCCTACCTCGCCAATGACCGGACGCTGGACGATCCGGAGGTGTTTGCCGTCGACAAGGGCGGCCGGGTGCGCCTGCGGATCATCAACGGCGCCACCGCGACCAATTTCACCATCGACACCGGCATACTCCCCGGCCGTCTGGCGGCGGTCGACGGCCAACCGGTCGAATCCGTTTCCGGCACGCGTTTCGGGATATCGATGGGCCAGCGCCTCGACATCATGCTCGACGTTCCGGCCGAAGGCGGGGCCTTTCCCGTTCTGGCGCTGCGCGAAGGCGCGCGCGAACGAACCGGCATCATCCTGGCGACACGCGGCGCGGCCGTCACCCGGATCCCCGGCCTCGGGACGGAAGACGGGCCGGTGCTGGATCTTTCGCTGGAAAGCCGGCTCCGCAGCCCTTCCCCCGTCGCGACCGGTCCGGACACCCGCGCCTATGACCTCGTCCTTTCCGGCAGCATGACCGGCTATGACTGGCGGATCGGCGGCGCGGACCGGATGCGCGCGCGCCGCGGCGACAGCATCCGGCTTTCCATGACCAACATGTCGATGATGGGCCACCCGATGCATCTCCACGGCCATCACTTCTGGGTCGTCGGCATCAATGGCAGGGCTGTGGACGGCGCGGTGCGCGACACCGTCTATGTGCCGCCGATGGCCAGGGTGGATATCGCCTTTACCGCCGACAATCCCGGCCGCTGGCCCTTCCATTGCCACCACCTCTATCACATGGCGAGCGGCATGATGGCCTACCTGGACTACGACGGATCGATCTGAAGCGGTTCAGGCATGAGTCGGACGGGCGTCCCGGCAGATGGGGCGCTCACACGATGCTTTCATCGTTGATGTGCGCCATGGATCAGACTGCCCGCTTCCCCGCCAAGGCGGCGGGCATCTCTTGCGAATGGCCAGCCACACTGTGATCGTGCTAAAGACGCCGGCGCGGTGCTCCGGGCGGCGCTTGCCATTAAGATGAATGCCTTAGGTACGCCCGGTGCATGGCCACACCCGCGTTGACCAGAAATGTGGATGCGTTGTTCTCACTCGCCGGGCTTTTCGCAATTGCGTTCGTCGCAGCAACAATCCTGCCTGCCCAGTCGGAAGCCGCCCTGGTCGGATTGCTGGTTCTCGGCAAGCAACCACCTGTCCTGCTGATTGTCGTCGCCACGATCGGCAACGTGCTCGGCTCCGCCGTCAACTGGGCGCTCGGACGCTGGATCGAGCGGTACCGGCAACGGCGATGGTTCCCAGTCAGCGAGAAGGCCCTCGACCGGGCGACATGCTGGTATCATCGATGGGGCCGCTGGAGCCTCCTTCTCAGTTGGGCCCCGGTCGTTGGCGATGCCCTGACCATGGCAGCCGGCGTGCTGCGCGAGCCGCTCTGGAGCTTCCTGCTTCTTGTGACGATCGCCAAGGCCGGCCGCTACATCCTGCTGTCGGTCATTGCATTGGGGGTGCTGTGACGGAGAAGTTCCGCCAGCACATCCTGCAACACAGCGCGACACCGACCTTGCCTTTGCGACTGTATCAGGTCGACTGAAAGCGCAATTGATCGAGCATCCTCTCTGCGTTTCCGCAGCTTCGACCTCGAAGCGGCGGGTTATTGAGCTTGGCGTACCACCGCATAGTCCCTCGTTCTGAGGTAGAGTTTGCTCAATCATGTGCAGTGCGCCCATTTATTGGACCGCCGGATGTTAGATTTTTCCGGCTCTGATCACGATGGCGGGCTGACAGCGCCACCGGGATTATGCAACGCGATCGGGACGTTGTATCCGATCGCCGAATGAGGACGATCCTCATTATAGTGCTTACGCCAATCCTCCAACTTTTCGCGCGCATCCGCAAGGGTTGCTTCTGGCGCACTGGCGACTGAAGTCGCCATGGAGACATGTCCGCTTTCGGGCACACGAGGAGACGATTTCTATGTCCGAAACGGCGGCGCTTTTCCGCCATTCTTCTCTTAGCTTTTCAGTGTCCAGTATTCGTCGACCGATAGCATATGCAATCGGAAAGCTCAGGAATTGACGCGGCGGCGCAGCCGGGACTCCTGATATGCGCCTAGCATGATCAGACCAGTCGCTGAAAACTAGAAATGCCCGGCTGACCTCGTCGGCCGTTCTCAAAGGTCGCGTGACCACTGTCAGCTTTGATTTGGCGTTTGAGCCGGAACTGGCGTCGAGCGCCTTTCGACAAATTCAGCAACGGCTTGACGCATTAGCGCGTGGGGAGTGCAGTTCAGTCGATTAGCCAAGGCGTTCAGTCTCGCGCGCGTATCGACATCCAACCGAACTGAAACGGGCGAGTTGGTGCCAACCATTTCCTGTCCTTCCTTATTCATTTGTTTTAGGGGCCTTGCTTGCAATTCTTTTATTAAAGCCGCCGCCTGCTGAACTCGTCAGGCTGCCCATTGAACCGGCTGTTCCACCGGCGGCAACATTGGCACGCATCGCTGCATGCGTGTCGAGATCGCTGACGGCATCCGGCTCGATCAGTCGAAACACCTTGCCAGGAAATTCGGCGATCAAGGCAAAAGAGCGTTCCAGCATGACGACATATGCGAAGAGCATAAACACCATGATGGCCAAAATGCCGATGAACCAGGTGATTTGCGTGTAGCTGTCACCAGACAGAGCCTGCGATGCGGTGATGGCGTAGTAGAAGCCCCCGTTGAGAAGCGTTCCGCCAATCCGGAAGATGATCATGCCCACAAGAAGACCGAAGAGCATGAGCACCGGTGTTGCCGTCAGCGCCAGCAACATGACGTATCCGCGTCTGGCCTGCCGGCCGCCCAAACCTTCGCCTTCCATCGACAAGTGAGCGATCGCCCACAGTGGTGCGGCGAAGATCATCTCAACAACCAACAGGAAGAAGGCCGTCACGCCGATGACCCAAATCACTGTCGGGATCATTGGCAGCACAAACGCCATGAAGTAGCCGGCAACCGAGATTCCGCTCAAAACCCAGCCGAGGAAGCCGGCGAAGGCGATCACGGACTGTCCAAGAAAAGGCACCGCTGCCAGCACCGCGAGCGAAATCATGATGACGCCGCTATAGAACGCCAGCTGATTGCCGACGGCGATCAGGCCCACCATAGGGTCGCCGTCATTGGCAGCCGGGTTCAGAAAGTCGAAGGCTTCGTACAGATTGCCGGCAGACACCATATAGGATGTCATATCGGCCGTTGAATCCGCAAAGGCTGCGCGCTCGTTGGTAAAGGCGCGTACATCGCTTCGGGCGACGCTCTCGTTCCACCATTCGACGACACCATTGTAGGTGCCGGCGAAACTCTCAAGGAATTTCGTGGCGTCTCCCTGGGCTGAACCGAACAGATACCAGTTGGCGTCGTCATACTGCGAGGCAATAGACTCTCCGACCCGACCTTTCGGATTGGCTGTCGCTCCGATCGCGCCACCGGGTGTTGTCTGCGGAATTCCTCCCGCGACGGCCGAAGCGTCGGCGGTAAAGCGGCTGATCAGCTGATAGTAGTAGCCCGCTTGCAGCCATCCGCCATCCTTCAGACTGGCAGACAGGTCGATGTTCTGTTCCTTGTCGCCGATGCCGTTGATGTTGATCGTTTCTGTTTCGGACGCCGCGGATTGCACATCCTTTTGAAGTTTGTCGGTTGCGATATAGTCTTTGAGGATGTCGGCATGAAGTTCGCGCCATTCCGCAAGGTCATCTGCAAGACCCCTATAGTCGGGCAAAGGTTGCCGTTGAGAAACGGCCAGGGCGACCGAATCCGCCATCGGCGCATAATTGTTGGTGATCTGATTGACTGCATCACGCATGGCTTTTGCGTAGTCGGCGTACGTTTTGTCCGACGACGCAGCGATCCTTTGGAAACCCTTTGTTTCGGAAGGAAGCGTGATCGTGCCGCACGCACCCCGATAGTTGGGTATGTCATAGGAGAGCGCCAAGCTGCCGCTGGCCGTTGTCCGCCAGTTTTTGGTAATGCCGGCAATGTCGCCACCGCCCTTTGCAGCTTCAGCGTTGTAGACAGCCCGGCACATCTCCATGCGCCAAACAGCCTGAATGAACTGACCGTCTTTTTGGGACATGTCCGTGCCCACGATCGGCATGTGGTCGTTGAACACCAGATCCACGCTCTTCTGCCAAAAGTAGGATGCCGTACCCGTTCCAAACTGCACCAGATAGGCGGCTGCATGCTGAACGCCATTGTACCCTGTGGCAGGGATCGGGATAAGCAGCGCTGCTGCGACCAGTGTGCGGATCGGCGCCCACAGCGATGAGTGGCGTCGGCCGAGGACCTCGCCGTGGTGCGCCGATTCCATCGTCCCGATAATAATGTTGTAGGCCAACAGGATCGCACCGAGGGCGAAGAACAGAATATTGAAGTCCGAGATCAGCACCGAGATCAGGGTTTTGTCGTTCGGGCCGGGAAAAAGCTGACCAAAAATCATGTTCAGATAGGTGTTCGTCCGTTCGTCGCCGCCGCCGGACAGAATGTCCACGACATCGATTTCCTGTGCGAACGCGCCGGAACTGGTAAAGATGAAGGCCAGGGGCAGACCTTTGAAAAATCGCCGCAAGGTTCAATCCTTCCTGATTATCTGCATGTCGTAAGGAAGACGGTGTTGGAGGTAGTCCGCAAAGGGGCCGAAACGGCCCTGTCGGATTTGCCAGTAGGCAAAGTCAGCTTTCATGGCCTTGGCCGCTAACAAAAGTGCCAAAACGATGAGTGCTATGAGCGTGAAAATGCTGAAGATGCCGAAGGCAAACATGGCCGGGATCGCAGCGAGACAAAGAAACGCGATGATCGTGTAAACCGTTCGCTCCCGTAGCCAGGCGCGGGCATCGTCGTCGATTTCCTTTTGGCTCATTCCAGATGTCTGGGCCTTGAAGCGGGAGATGCCGCCGTCTTCGTCCGTCTTGAAGAACCTGTCACGCGAATAGCGCTTCGGTCGCATCGTGCTGGAGATAATATCCCATGCCGCGATGCCGACCGAAAACCCGGACGTGACGATGAAGGCAAGCTGGTGCATGCCGCCGCGTCGGGCAAGCCAGCCAGTCTTGTGCGGATCATCCTGTCGGTTCCGCCGTCTTTTCATCAGTCGTTCACCGGGATTACGGTTGTCCTGCTGTCGCGCTCGTCAAGCTGAAGAGCGAGCAGTGCTGTCAGAGCGGCCGCCTGTCGCCGTTCGAGACCGAAACGCTCCCATGAGACGTAGAGCTGCAGGGCATTGGTCAGAAGGTTTTCGCGTTCAACGGCTTCTGGTGACATCTTGGCAACCGCCTGATGCCATTCCGGATTCGGGAAGCGACTTTCAACGAAAATATCCAAAGCCTGAAGCTTCGAAACCTTGTCTCCAATCTCATAGGGATAGTTGGTCGGCGCGGCCTTTTTGGCCCATTCGGCGAGCTCGCTGCTGCCGGTCGGCGCGCTCAGATCGCCAAGGTAGGAAAGAATGGCGTGAGAGGCTGAGCGACGTGTCGCGTCGACCTGGCGCGCCGCCATCTGCGCCTTGCCGGCCGGCGTCTTCGCTTCGCCTTCCGTAATTGGCTTTGCCGGGATCGGGTCAACCATATTGTTGACCATGCGCGCATATGCCTGAGCGACCTTACCTTCGGACGTGTCCAACGTCTGCGCATCGGTCAAGAAACGAATGTCAGACGTCGGATCTTTGAACCCGCCAACATCTTCCAGCTCGTCCCGGTCTTTGATAATCGCATTGGCGATCGCAAGCCCGCCCTGGGAAACGGCCTGTCCCTCAGCGCCGTTGCCACGCGAGCGATTGCGCGAAAGATTGGAGACGTCTGTCCCGCCGACGCCATAGGAAGCAGTTCCGCCGCCAAATTGCATCAGCCCGGAAAGGTCGAAGCAGGCCGAGGCTGCCGGATCGTAGCGACCGCCCTCAGCCTGGCCGCGGGCCTCCTGACGCGCCCGCAGCGTGTCATTCAACTGTGCTGCGTCCTCGATGCGCTTTTGCGCCTCGACGGATCGATTGGAATAGGCACTCAGCTGTGCGACCCCTTTCAGGATCGTGTCCGCAATCTGCTGACCGACATCCGTCGTATGGTCGTTGACGTCCTGGATTGTCTTGTTGCTGTATTGGGCAACGATGTTGCGCACGCCACCGCAGGAGCATGCTGCTTCAGCCGTCTGCGCCAGTCCGACACTCGCAACCGATACCAACAAGCCATAAATCAGGTGTTTCATCACTGTCCTCCGGTGCCATAGAGCTTCTGATAGGTATCGCGCAGCAACGAATTCGCGCCAGCATCTCTCACGCCCGCGTCGCCGCCATAATCGCCGCCCTGTGACAGGCCCATGTTGACGGACCCGAAGTCGAGCACGTCACTGGAACCGCTGGTAAAGCTGTCTACCGAGATGCCGTCGAAGGACGGCAGCTGAAGCGCCGATGTCAGGGGCTCCGTGGCCTTGTCCCAGGCTTCTTGTGCAAAGGAGCAGATTTGTTGTTCTGCGTTGGACAATGCAGAATCGAACAGGCCCTGCACGTCAGGAACCTGAATGGCGATATCCAGGTCCAGATTCATGAGGTTGTCCAGGCAACCAAGGCCATCAACGGGCTTCGGCTGTTGAAGCGCCGCTTCCTTTCGCGCCACCTCAGTGTCGATCCCTGCGCGGATTGCGTCGGTCAAACTGATTTTAACGGTGTCAGTACATGCGCCGCTTTGGCCGCCGAGCATGGAATCGAATAGCTGTTCGATCTGGTCCGTTCCCTCTGCGGCATGGGTCAATCCCGCGTGCAGCATCAGGGCAGGTGCAAAAAACAATACAAGCTTTTTCATAGCGTTTTCTTTTCTCCCTGATATGGCGGCACTTCCTGAATGAGAACGGGCCGCTTTGATCCAAAGCCGGGAAAGTCGCTGGTCGCGCCGTACATTCCCCCGACGGAATAGCTGTTCGTGTATCCGAAACCGTCGTATGAATTGCCGTTGATGGATGCCATGCGCTTCAGGATGAGATCCTGCAGCTGCGCATAGGATGACAGACCATTGGCCGCGAGATAGCTCTCGGGTAGCGCGTTGGGATCAAAACCGCTTGCGACCCAATCATTCAGGGCGCCGGAGCCAAGAAAATGCGCCGCGTCCAGAAGGCTTTCCTGTGTGATCTGCACGCCATTGACTGTCTGACCCACCAGCCCGCGTGTTTGGGAACTCATTGAATTCCAGTTGCTGATAGTCAGCTCGTTCACGGCACGCTCTTGCAGTGCCTTGCCGGCTTCGGAATACCGGAGATCGTCGAGCGAAGAGACGCCGGCTGCGCGGGCCTTGTCTGTGAAGGTGTAGTTAGACCAGTTGCCACCAGATCCCTGGGTATATCCGAGCGTGGCCCAGGTACCGGCCGTGATCTGGTACTTGCCGAGCGCGGTGCCCTTTTTGTTGATGACCGAGTAGCTGTCGCCTCCCTCATGTCCCTTGAGAGCATCCAGATATCCCGCATGTGCCGCTACCGATGCCAGTCCGAGCGAAAAAGCGGATAAGCACAAGATAACCTGTTTCATAGCGGCTTCTCCCGACCAGCCTCCAGGACAGGCATAAGACCGATTGTCTTGACCCGTTCACCACTGCCGACGCTGTAAACGCCGATGCCGTCGTCGATCGACAATTCGATCAGGCGGTAACCTTCCTCGTCGCGATCTGGCTCGAGAGCGAAATCTTCGGCATAGGTCCGGAAGTTAGCGATCGCCTTGTTATCGCCGTCGAGGACAATCAGTGGGCAAGGACCGTTGCCGCAGTAGTAAAGGGAACGCGCTGTAATGACGGTTTCGTCGCCGCTCTTCAGGTCGACGTCAAATGCGAGAAACTCAGGCGGCTCGACGCCCTCGGGAGGTGCCGATCGAGCATTCAGGACGCCATAGGCGGCGCGCTTCTCATCTTCCGTGGCGACGCGGGACTCGTAAACATCGCCCAGCACCTGGGGCGAGTAGGACGTGCTGAACCACTTCCAAACACGACCGTCGTCGCCGTGGATGGAGCGAATGCCATCCATGCCGACGTCTCCAATACCAACCGCATCGCCAAGGCCCCGCCAGACTTCAAGCCACATTGCGTCCGGCTCGCTGTAATAAAGAGCAACAACGCCGCAGTTTGGATCGCATTTGCGGTTGTCGCCGAGGCGCACCACCATCTGGTCATAGCTTTCGGTCGGCTCTTCCAGCCAGACGCGCTCGGCCTCGACCATGCGATAGAAGCGCCCATACATCTTGCGAGCGACCTGTGTCGCATCCGCGTCCACATCGTTGAAGGTGATGTATTTGGTCGCTACATCCGTGTCTTGCGCGACGGCTGCCGATGACGACAACAGAAGCGCCAAGGCTGCGTTTCGAAAACTCATGCTACTGCCTCCTTCACAATTTGATCTGCGAGATCGCGGATGACATCGCCTCTCTTGCCCTCGTCAACGGCAACACCCCGATCTTCCAACTCACCGAGCCGGCGTTCGATCGTTGCCTTTGCGGACCCGTCGGGAAACCGGGCGGCCAGAATGGTGCGCGCGCGCTTCGAGCCGAGACGGTCATAGAGCATGGACCGCAGGGCCGTGTCCTCGGATGTCGTGGACAGCGCCCATAGCTCGATCGGGCCGAGCTCATTGATCAGATATTGGGTGTAAACACCGCCCTTAAGGGTCAGATAAGCCATGACCGGAGCGCCCTCGCCTGGGACGGGGCCATGGAGCGTTCGGAGGATCGATCGAGCAGAGGCTGAAAGATTGTAGGTTTCGGAGACCTCTGAAATCGCGCTTTCGGTCGGCACGTTGTGT